>JALSNP010000001.1 GCA_026986935.1 Pyrodictiaceae archaeon
AAAGTAATAGTCGCTGAGAAGCACATTCTCCACTTCAAAGTAACGGTGAAGGGGAGGCAAGCGCATGCAAGCATGCCCCATATGGGCTTGAATGCTCACCGCCTCGGAATGATGTTCAACCTCGAGCTCGACAAGCTGCTGCACGAGAGCCTCGCGGATTATGATCAGCTCTACGATCCTCCTGTATCTACTTGTGAGCCAACGAGGAAAGAGGAGAACATCGGTAACCTAAACACTATACCAGGCACCGATGTCGTTTATTGGGATTGCCGAATACTCCCAAGACATAGCGTAGGAGAGGTTATAGAGAAGATCAGGTCGCATGCATACTATTTTGGAACAAGGACTGGGGCGTGGGTAGAAATAGATATACTTGGGTTCGACGAGGCTGGAGAACCAACCGATACCAGTAATGCCTTCGTAAAAGGTTTTCTGAAAGCTATACAGGCCACAAGAGAGCTAAATCCCAAGCCAGTAGGCATAGGGGGAGGAACCGTGGCTAGGTATTTGCGTAAGAATGGTTACCCAGCTATAGTATGGATGACGTGCGATGAGACAGCTCATCAGCCGAACGAGTACACTAGGTTGAGCTATATAGTAGCCGATATAGAGACCGTGCTTTACTATTTGCTAAAGGTGGCTTAGACCAGTTGAATAAGATGCTATACTGCACTGCTAGACTGGGGCTGAACGAGGCACTAGGAGTACTTGGTGGGGGTAGCCGTGGCTAGGCTGAGGCTGGGTCTCGAAAAATATTTTACAATTCCTTACACGGTGTTTGAGATACTAATGCAGATGAGGGGGGCCATAGACCCGGATAGTGGTCAAATAGTATGCCATTTCCTTGACCTGGGGGTTGCCGCGCTAGATACTGAGACAGAGTCCATACCATTTATAGTGATAGATGGCTGTCTTCTTGCAACATTTGGTAAAAACAACGTAGAAGCTATACTTAGGAGCGAAAATGCTGTCGAGATAAACAGTATACGTGTAGACAAGGGTAAGATAGTCTTTGGGGACATCGAGATAGATAACTACTGGGGCCCAGTAGCGCTAGCCTTTGCCGCGGAGACAGGCTCTCCCGTAAAAATGTTTAAACTCCATGTAGAAGTAGATGATAAAAAAGCGCCAATAGCCGCTATACTCGTAGAGACGACAGATGCTGGCCCAATGCTAATACTTATACCAAGGAGCTGCGAGTACGTGGAAGAGGGGGAGCAGAAACCGCTCACACATCTATAGTAGGAGGAGCACAGTGCCTCTAGCACTCGGTACAATCACATAGCCTTCGCAGCGCCTCGGCTTCGAGAGGGTGAAGCCGGGGAGCAGTAACAATCAAGCTATGAGGCGGCGGCGGGAAATCCTCCTTGAGCAACGTTGTTGGTTTACCCGCTTTACACTTTGAGCCCGGTAGCCCAGCCCGCGCAACACCGACAACAATACTGCTCGCTATCTTTAAATCACCGTTGACCTCCTTAGCGAGTTCTTTCTCGAGCTCGAGCAGTATTGTAATTGCCTCCTTAATTGTCATAGCTTTTTTCTCATCCAATCTCAGGTCAAGCAATAACAAGCTGTGAAGATTTCTACGCATATTATCCCATATAGTCTCAATTACGCTAAAAGGCTTAAAGCCCTCGGGGTAGACTAGTGTAATAGGTCTACAGAACTTATAGAGCTGCAAACCAGTAGAGTCAATAACAGCCTGTATCCCAGAAACCCCGGGCACGATCTCAGCGCCAACACCTTTCTCGTAAGCCTCAAGAATGAGCGATATATGAGTTGTTGCAAACAAGGGGTCCCCGGGCACAAGCACGACCACGTCCATGTGACGCGCTTCTTCAATTATCTTTGTAGACTCGTTTTCCAGCATCCTCCTATCAGCATTAACTATCTCGGCTCCTGGAGCATACGCTCTAAGGTTTTCAGCATCCAGTCCAGGCGCTATACTAGTATACGTATCTACATATACTCTACTGGCTCGGCGCAAAATCTCTATAGCTCTTAGACTCAAGTACTCTATTGAAGGCCCGGCACCGACTAGGTAAAGCATCGACACTGCACCCCCGGGCATGTTACTCCTCTGAGAAAAATATAGAGAAGCCCCCCACAGGTCTTCCTGGAGGGAGCTATGCAGCCCCCACTCATAGACTTCATTAATAGAGAGAAACCAGTGCTACAAGTAGCCCTAGACTACACCGATATAGAGAAAGCCTTACACCTAGCATCAATGCTCAGAAGAGAACTAGGCCATGAACACTGGGTGGCCGAGGCTGGTACACCATTAATAAAATCATTCGGCTCAATAAGCATAAAGCTGCTCAAAGCGAGCATAGACCCAGTACACGTAATAGCTGATACCAAGACAGCTGATACGGGAGCCCTCGAAGTAGGAATAGTAGCTGACGCGGGAGCTAGCGCAGCAACCGTGCTAGCTTGCACACTTGACGAAACAATAGAGACAGCCGCGAGAGAAGCACACAAAAAAGGACTAGCATTAATAGCTGACCTCATAGCAGTAAAGAACATCGAGCAACGAGCAGAGGAGCTCGAGACCCTAGGAGTAGATATCATTGAACTACACATCGGCATTGATGCACAAAGAGCGCTAGGCCTAACAGCCGGCGACATAGTAGAAGTTGTAAGAAGACTCTCTAAGAGACTTAAAGTATACATAGCCGTGGCGGGAGGAATAAATGCTGAGACCGCGCCCAAGCTAGCAGAAGCCGGGGCAGACATAATTATAGTGGGTGGAGCGATAACAAAAAGCAACGAGCCAGTAAAAACGGCTAGAGACATACTGAACTCCATAAGAAGCATAAGGCAATGAGCTGGAAACGACAATAAAGACTTAACCCGGTAGCTACATGAAGTATTTTACTACAACGTGGAGCCCCTCCCGAGGGGCGGGCCCGTCGTCTAGCCTGGTTAGGACGCCGCCCTGACACGGCGGAGGTCCGGGGTTCAAATCCCCGCGGGCCCACCAATCACCAAACTTATCTCAGATTTATTTATCAGCGCCAATAATTGAGGCGCTATAATTCATCTTTATCCTACTAGTCCTTCTCTTAGTGTAAGTCTCTACGCCAAAATTCGTTAATACCTTATTGTCCTACTAGTCTCCTTGGGCAGTATACTGTAGCTCAATCTATTTAGAGGTTTTAGCGGGTGCTCGGTCTTGGCCAGGGAGAGGCTTGTAGGAGAGGACTACGACTATCTCAGTGTTCTTAAGAAGGCCTTGACGAGTGATATGTTTGAGAAGCTTCTTAGCATCAATGATCCTGAGCTTCATAGATGGATAGCGGATATAATTAGGGTTGCACAGCCCAGCTCTGTCTACTTAATTACTGGTACTAAGGAGGATTTCGATCACGTTCGCCAAGCAGCTCTAGAGAACCGTGAGGAGATTCAGAGCAAGTATCCAAAACACACAGTGCATTTTGATGGGCCACACGATATTGCTAGGGATCGTAAGAATACCAGAATACTATACCCTGGAGGCAGGGAGATTCCCTTCATAAATACGCTTGATAGGGAGACGGGGCTCAGGGAGATCAAGAGCATTCTTCCGGGGATGATGCGTGGCCGGGAAATGTATGTAGGTTTTTACTGCTTTGGTCCAAAGAACTCACCATTCACGATGCATGCTGTACAGGTAACTGATTCAGCTTACGTGGCGCATAACGAGAACCTTCTCTACCGTATATGTTATGACGAGTTCGTAGAGAAGGCCCCTAATCTGCACTATGCACGCTTCCTCCACGCAACTGGTGAGAGAGATGAAAACGGCTGGGTAAAGAACATAGATAAGAGAAGAATCTATATAGATTTAGTGGATTACACCGTGTACACCGTGAATACACAGTACGGCGGCAACACCATAGGGTTAAAGAAGCCCATGTTCCGACTATGCATATACAAGGGCAGCCTTGAAGGATGGCTCTGCGAGCACATGTTCATAGCAGGGGTTAGGGGCCCAGGAGACCGGGTAACATACTTCACCGGTGCATTCCCCGCAGGCTGCGGCAAAACCTCAACAACCTTTGCATCAGATACCGTTGTAGGCGACGACCTAGCCATCATAAAGCCCTATAACGGCGAACCACGAGCCGTTAACCCAGAGAAAGGAATGTTCGGCATAATAGATGGCGTAAACCCACGAGACGATCCAGAGCTCTATAGTATACTCACCAACCCTAACTACGAGATAATATTCTCTAATGTTCTCCTAACAAAGGATGGCGAGGTATGGTGGAACGGTAAAGAGGGGGAGCCACGACCCGGCATAAACTTTGCCGGGGAATGGTGGCCGGGTAAAAAGGATAAAGAAGGAAACGAGATCCCACCATCCCATCCTAACGCGAGATTCACCATACAACTAGAATATCTCCCAAGACTAGACCCTAGATACAATGACCCCCACGGAGTGCCAGTTAAGGCAATGATATTCGGTGGACGCGACCCCGACACATGGGTTCCTGTCGAAGAGGCCTTCGACTGGACACACGGGGTTATAACAAAAGCTGCTGCACTCGAGTCTCAGAAGACAGCAGCAGTCCTAGGTAAGGCGGGGAGACTCGAATTCAACCCATTCGCTATACTAGACTTTCTACCAATATCTGTCGGCGCATTCATCAAACTCCATCTAGACTTCGCCGAAAAGGTCGACTACTTACCAAGAATATTTGGTGTAAACTACTTCCTCAAGGACGAGGAAGGAAACTACATAGCTGACAAGGTCGATAAAAAAGTATGGCTAAAGTGGATGGAGCTACGCGTACACAACGAGGTAGAAGCATTACAAACACCGACAGGCCTCATACCAATATACAGCGACCTTGTAGAGCTCTTTAAGAGGTACCTCGATAAGGAGTACACGGAGAATCGTTACGAAAAAGAATTCGCAACACGAGTACCACAGCACCTAGCTAAAATAGAGCGCATATGGAAAATCTATGAAGGGATACCAGATACGCCCAAAATACTATTCGATGTGCTAAGAGAGCAAAAGAGAAGGCTCAAAGAGGCACAAAGTAAGTGGGGCAACATAATCTCGCCATTCAAGTACGACAAAGCCTAGGAAGCTAGGCTGACGAGCCTAGGCCACCATACAGTTTTTCTTCTCCAAAAGAGACCATTCAGTCGGGCTAGATCCTTATAAAGCACCATTAATAGTAAAATCTATAGGGCTCTTATTATGCTAGGCCGCTACAAGCGGATCTAGCGCCTATGCCGATGGGACGAAAATATTATCTTCATTGTGTTCAGAATAAGGCAGCTCATAGTACCCCTTAGTCCAGGGCCTCAACTCCATAACGATTCCACGTGCATGGCCTTCCCTAGAATATATAAGATAATATATTGTTTATTTAACACCATCACTGCATATTAAATCATATTAGATTAATAAAACATAAAAATAGTTTCTAATCAAAGATATATTTATAGCTTCTTATTATTTATTTTATGAAAATAATATAATTCACAGTGTATAACGCTTTACAAGAACATAACTACCTATATCATGATTAATTGCTTGTTTATTTCATTATCATATGGGTTAAGTGGCTCCGTGATGCGGGGCTCTACCCATCCCCTCCCCTTTATGGGGAGGGTCGTTAGCCGGGTCTCCGGGGTACCTCTTCACAGCCAGAATCCTTGGGGAAAACAATGCTCTCCGGTCTTATCTCTATTGTTTCTTCAATATTATTCTAACATCGACGGCTAGGGCGCCCTTACCTTTCTCGTAGCTTAGGATTGGGTTAAGATCCATCTCGTTTATCTCCTTGTTTTCTCTCATAATACTCTGAACCGACATTATTATCCTTATTAGAGCGTCTATGTCTCTTGGGGCGATGTTTCTATATCCTCTGATTATCTTGTAGGCTTTTACTTCTCTAATCATTTCTTCTGCGTCTTGCTCAGAGAATGGTACTACTCGGAAACTTACGTCTTTGAAAACTTCTATGAATATTCCTCCCAGCCCGAACATCACTGCTGGGCCGAATACTGGGTCGCGAATAGCTCCTACAACAACCTCTACTGCCCCCTTAGGAGCCATCTTCTGTACCAATACGCCTTCTATGCGCGCGCCTGGGACGTGTTTTTTAACGTTATTAATGATCTCTTCAAACCCTTTTCGAACTTCTTCAGGAGAAGATAATCCTACTATAACTCCTCCTACATCGCTTTTATGCACTATATCCGGGCTTACTATCTTTAATACGACTGGGTAGCCGATTTTCTCGGCTATTTCTGCTGCTTCTTCAGCGTTTCTAGCTAAGCCATAGCCGGGGACTGGTACTCCATAAGCTTCTACTAGCGCGAGTGCCTCGTGCTCAAGGAGTTTGGCCCGGTTTTCCTGTAGCGCTTTCTCTATGATTTCATGAGGATGGGGCAACATAGCTTACCTCCTTCTACGTCTCACCGGTATCATTGGTACTAGGAGTACTGAATTAATTTAGGTTTAGGCGCAGCATACTAGTATTTTAGCAAGTATGTATAGCCCTTAGTCCTTGATATAGACTAATAGCTCTGCTGTCTTCACTATAGTGTAGACTAGGCCTAAGATACTGATTATAGCTAGAGCTAGGAGTGGTTCGCCTAGGAGACCTAGGATGAAGACCGTGAATAATCTTACATCTCTACTTGCTATCCCTGGCAGGCTCCCTATTAAGACGGGGTGTTTACCAGCTATTTTCTCCCCTATGCAGTGGACATAGGTGACTAAGAGATCGGCGCTTAGCCCTAGGAGTGACGCGCCTATCACAAGAGCTGGGCTGTACCCCTTAAGATAAGCGGCCACGGTAAGTCCTGTTATTACGGCTATATCGGCTAATCGGTCAAGCATTGTGTCGAATAGGGCACCGCCTTTGCTTTGCCTATTGAGGGCCCGGGCTATCTCGCCATCAACTCCGTCGAGTATGGAGCCGAGCTGGACAAGTATAGCGCCAATCCACATAGGCCCTATGGCTAGTAATAACCCGCCTAGAGAGGTAACCAGGGCAGAGACAACGCTGACTGTGTCGGGGCTGGGCGGGTTTCTCATCGACACTAGCATAGAGGTTATGCGCGTCGATATTCTCCTATTTATGTATCGTGACACTATGCCATCCGTAGCCTTCCTCAAAGACTTAGCTGTGTAGCCAGTTGATGACATGCTTTATCACCTCGCGTCGCCTACCCTCTCTGAGCTCGGATACGTCTGTAATGGTGTCGACCTCGGTCCAAGGTAATGCGCTAAACTCTGCTACTCCGAGCTCCCCTATCTTGCCAAGGTAATTAGTTACATCATTTAGTTTTAAAACATCCTGGCTCAGAAGAGCACTATTCCTGATAACGGGTAGAACCTTTCTCGGATCAGCCAGGTGGACTCCGCTATCGATATGGCTCCAGTACCTGAGCTCCTTACCCACCGCGTAACCCTGCAACCCATTGCTAATTATCTTCGTTGCCTCCTCCACATTGATGAAGATAGGGGTTTTGTCACCAGCTATTACGTACGGAGAGCTGGATCCGAACCCCATTAGACGCGCAGGGATAAAGGGTGAGTATATGTGATCGCTCATAGAGACGTAGTGCATAGAGTCTCCAAAGCCGCAGTCTTTCAGTCCTAGGAGCAGGCTGTATCCGTTCTCTTTCTCTGGCTCGTCATTAATTATTATCCTAACGGGGTCGCGGCCCATTATCCTCCTAGCCGTCTCTTTAACGGGATCTGCTATCTCATCTCTAGTGACAACACAGATCTCGGTAACACCCAGGCTATGAAGAATGGCTATAGGATACCATATGAGGGGATACCTGTCTATAATTATTAGTTGTTTAGGCTTTCCAATCCTCTTACTAAGACCGGCCGCCAGTATTAATGCATACCTAATCACGGTTATCGCCTCCGCAGCTCTAACAGCGCGATAACTATGTGGTATTGCTTGAACCCGGGGCAACTCTCCTTGTACGGCTCGTCCTCGGGGAACGGGTCGCGTTCGCTGGGCTTCAGCACTAACGGTTGATTATACTTATTCTAAGCGTCGGTGGTTGCGCTCATCCCCCTGACGAGACAATTTTGCACCCAAACTAATAGCGTTTTACCAGGTCTATGAAGAGACGGGCCCAGGTTCCTTCACAGATTTAAAAAGGGTATGGGCGCCTATGAGCCGTTATTTGGCCTCAGGGGGCTTTGCCTTCTTTTCTTCAACCTTTACTACTTCTCCTCTCTCTATGCGCAGCTTTGCTGTCCTGGCAAGCTCTCTAATTATGTCTGTCTTAGTGACTACTCCAATTACTTTGCCCTCCTCGTCAACCACAGGCACTCCATCCACATTGTATTGGTTCATTAGCTCTATTGCTTTCACGACGTCATCGCTTGTTTTCACGTAAACGTTTCTAAGTGGAACCATTGCGTCGACTACTAGGAGCGGTGTTACTTTTACGTATCGTCCTTTCCGTGCTGCTCCTCGGACCAGCTTTCTTACCCATATTAGGCGGCGGCTCTTTGTGCCTGTTACTGCGTCCTCGTAGGCGACGAAGGGTAGCCTGTTAGCTGAAACCACTCCTAGGATTTGCGACCCGTCGTAAACTGTGAGCGCGTCTAGGTAGAATGTCTTCATCTTCTTTACTGCGTGGTATAGGCTGTGATGCGGGTGCACAATCCCTATACGTCCCGGAGTCATTATGTTCTCTACTTTGGCTCTGCCAGCCATGTGTCTCTCATAAGCTTCTACGATGTCGTCCTTTGTTATAAAGCCTATGGGCTGGCCTTTCTCGTCCTCTACTATAGCTACTTCGGCCTTGGACTGAGCCATTAATAACGCGACTTTCTCTATGCTATCATCCGCTTTTACGCGCGGTATATCGGTGTCCATGACGTAGTCTATGAAGTATCTATCGTGCACTCTTCTCTTCCATATTGGGCCCTTAAGCCCTATTGCTTTAAGCATCCCCCACTTCGTCACAACTCCAATAATTTGCCCTTTTTCATCAACTACAAGCAAGTAGTTAGTCCTATAGCGTAGCATCATTTTACGAGCGTGCTCTATAGTGTCGTTTATCGTTACTGCTGGTAATTCTGGACGCGCTATACTCGCTGCACTTATCCCTGCAAGGGTTTCAACAGGAGGCTTGGTGACTAGTACTTGTTGCAATATGGTCCCCGTTGTTGTATAAGTGACTCTCTCCTCGGGCCTCACCTCTATTGGCAGTAATGCCTTCTTGGCTGGTTTCACTCTACCAGGCTTTGCTCCCTCCACATAGGCTCTAGCGACATCGTAGATCGTGAGCACGCCTATGAGCTTGCCCGTCTCTTCATCTATTACTGGGAGTATTGGGAAATCATTCTCTACCATGATCTTTGCAGCGTACTCTACTGGGGTCTCTGGTGTCGCTACTGGTGCTCCGCGGAGCATTATGGTGCGGACTTTGGCTATTGATTTGAGCCCTCTCTCGCTCTCTCTGTGGAAGAACCACCTGCCCGTAGCGACGAATTCTCTAAGCGTTATAAGTCCTACTGGTACTGGTTCCTCCTTACTCCTCACAACGACTTTTCCTAGTTTTCCGTGATAGACGAGGTCGCTCCATACACGGTTTACTCTTTCATCCTGGTACGTGATGTAGTCATCTAGGTTCTCCGTGGTCATAACCTCTGCAACTGTCTCCGCTATAGGCTCGAAACCAGCCGCCATTAGTCCCTTGACTATGTCAGCGATGCTAACAACACCAATTACTCTAGGGTTATCGGGGGAATCAAGAACTGGTACTGCGTATACTTTTTCTTCGCGCATGCGCTGTATTACTTCCTCGACTTCATCCTCCTTATAGGCTACTGGGTAATCGAGTGCAATATCTTTTGCACGGAGATGTGAGTAGTGGCTAGTTATCTGTATTACTTCTCGCCAAGTCACGTATCCCTCATACTTCATCTCCTTCTCGTTATTCACTATAACCGCTATGGGTTCCTCACTGTCCCGCAACATGGCCCTAACAACGGTGGCTGGAGTATCACCACTCACTACTACCTGAGGCTTCCTAGCAACTTCCCATACCTTCACTTAACTTCACCCACGTGAGGAAAGTGTATAACGAGTATAAAAGAATCCAACGCTCTAAGACCTTATCACAAAATATTACTCCGGCTAGCATCTAGTATCCCATTTCCTTCGCGCCACATAGTCCCCTATGAAGCCCTTGGCTGGAAGCGGTACGTCGGGCTTAATCCCGAAATCAACTAGGATTCTGAGCGCTGCGTTAACACCAGCTACCCCGTTAACCTCGCCGCCCGGATAGCTGCTAGCGCTACCATGATAGAGACATGGTATGGAGGTCCGGTAGTCATTCCAGCCAGGTAGAGGACGCTTATCAAAAAGATAATCATCTATCATTGGTAAGTGATCTGGATGCCCAGTATAATTGCTACAACAAATTACCTGTACACGTAGATCTCTTACATCGTACCCTATTAGCTCCTCTTCGCTAGTACCTGGCGGTAGTACTCGTAGAGCATCGTTTGTGAAGCCGCTGAACTGGACAAGGTATTTTCCATTATACTGACCCACGTACGTATATTCTCCACCGAACCCGCTAGACCATTTAACATAGATTGGTACATCTCTCCACCCATGTTCTAGGGGCGGATTAGGCTGGGCAGAGAACAGGTAGTCTATCCTCTTAACCCTACTTCTTAGACTCGTGCTCCTCCTAGCTCTTTCTATAAGCCTTATCTCGTACTCCTCAAGGCGATCATAGCCCCCTATATCGAGGAGAGAGGTTATCGGTGCCGAGAATAGGGTCGCTCGAGAAATTATTCTCTCCCCACTGGACAGCTCTACTCCATATGCTCTACCATCTCTTATAATGATTTCCCGAACCCTACTTCCTAGAAGCACATGGACTCCAAGCCGTACTAGGCTCTCCCTAATCCTTTTAGAAAAACTCGTCATTGATTCACGAGGCCTGCCCCAAATATTGTTGTTTTGCAAGTAGTATGCTAAGACAAACCCGCTAGAATCAAGCATTGATGGATAGATGAAATAATCCCAGTACTTTCTAGGCATAAACTCGGATAATATCTTTCTCGACGTACTCGCTACAATCTCTGCTAATCCGCATGAATCAAGGAGCTGGGCTGCCTCCTCCTTGCTCGGAGCACTCACAGTATAGTATAGGCCCAGCTTCTTGTAACACGACCAGAACTTCTTAATCATTTTTAGCAAGTCTTTAATGTCTACTCCGTTTTCTAAGAATTCACGTACTAATTTCTCCTCGTCCATCCACCAGCGGAAAACAACGCCATTATTGCTATCTAGTTCCACCCAGTTGGGGTCGGGGTAGGAAGACTCTGGCCATATATTCAACCACTCACGGAGCTCCACCGGAACTAAGCCTATAACGTATGCGAATCTCGATGAAGGTACACCATACACGTATTTCCCGCCAGCCAGTCCTCCGAGAACATTGTTTTGTTCAACAACAGCTACTCGTAACCCATGCATAGAGAGGACAAGGGCTGCTATTGCCCCGTTATGGCCTCCCCCAATAACCACGACGTCATAGGTGCTCTCTCCCATATTATCTTCCCAAACCCGGGCTTGGGCTTACCCAAAAATAGTACCTATGCCCTATTCTAGAGCGCTGGATAATCTTCTAGGGAGTGATGAAGGCCTTTAGGGTTGAGGAGAGCCGATGAACGAAGTACCCTCGGCTGATATTCCTTGATCTTCTAATTTTTTAGAGACGGTGGAATAGACAAGGTATCTACGGGGATGCGGTATGGCTCAACATGATGTTCTGCTTCTATATCAGTACTCGGGACCCTTAGCAACACTATATTATGTTGAGGACATATTGTACCAGACGAGGTCAAAGTTCCAGCGTATCATAATCGCTAAACTAAAGTACTTTGGTAAAAGCCTTATACTTGACGATCTTATTCAGAGCACAGAGCTCGACGAATACATATACCACGAGTCACTAGTGCACCCGGCAATGACTCTTCACCCAGATCCTAGACGTGTACTTATTCTAGGGGGCGGTGAGGGGGCGACTCTCCGCGAGGTTCTAAGACATAATACTGTTGAGCGGGCAGTGATGGTTGATATTGATGAAGAGGTTATCAATGTATCTAAGAAGTATCTACCAGAATGGCACCAGGGAGCTTTTAATGATAAGAGATCAGAGGTACTAATCATGGATGGCTTCGAGTACATAAAACAAGCAATCAGCCGGGGAGAGGAGTTCGACGTCATAATAATGGATTTAACCGATCCCTATGGGTCAGAGATCGCTGCCCACCTGTATAATGTTGATGCGTTCAAGTTAATTAAGAATGCTTTATCGCCGAACGGGGTGCTAGTAACCCAGGCGGGCTGCTCATCGCTATTCCCAAGAGAGTTTAAAGAAGTGTATGAGGCGGCAAGATCTGTATTCAGATATGCCCGGGAATACGTGACATGGATACCATCATTTGCCTACATGAATAGCTTCATCATAGCCAGTGATGCTCATGACGCGATGGGGGTGAGCGCCGAGACTATAGACAGGCGTCTAAGCGAGCGGGGCGTGAAGACGCGCTACTTTAACGGTAAACGATACCTAGCCATGTTATGGCTCTCGATGCTAGAGGATAAGAGTGTAAAGGGGAAAAACTAGGACTAGGATTTTCTCATTAAAGCTTGTTCAAGTGATGCTATTTTCTCGCATATGCTTGCAACGTTTTTCACTAGATCAGGCGGTGTCTGATATAGATAGGCCCGGCCACCTCTTCTCAATGGGTAAGGTTTCCTTACTACTAGTGACCGAGCGTATAGGCTTCTCAGTGCGCGCCTCACTACCTCTGGGTTACGGCTTAGAGCAGCTGCGATATCCTTAGCTATGCCTCCGCGCTCATGAGTTATCAAATACGCTAGAACCTGTGCCTCTTCCTCGCTTAGTGAGAAGACGCATTTTAGTACGCACCTGAGCCGCTGCGAGTTAAACTCGTAGGGTATTTGTCTCTGGAGTGTCATCCTTTTATAAAACGTATCCGAGAATAGGCCAGAATCCACTAAGGGCACCTCCAGTAAGGGCTCCGGGTCTATTATTCTTCATTGTTTCCTAAAAACAGTAACGTGGGATAAATAATAGAAAGTAGTACCTTATAGCAATTCCCTTAAGCGGTTAGCCAACATGCCCAGGGCTACGGCTATGATGCCTAAAAACCTTTAGGACAAGCTGCTCAACCTATTAACTACGAACTCTTTGCTAAGTAGTGCTAGGAGAGGAGCAGCCCTCGGCCCACTCTCGCGCCCGAGGAACACCTTGTAGAAGTACTTGTAGAATTCTTTCCGTTCCTCATTGCCCCAGCCTCTTGTATACTCTATAAGTACTTTCTTTATAGCGTCCTCGCTCCACTCGTCTAAGCCCTCCAGGATCTCGCCAAGCCTCTTCAACATATCTCTGTACTTGGGGGGTATCTGGGCTATGAGGTCTTTGTCTATTTCCTCGAGTATTTTTACTCTCATATAATCCGGAGCATATAGTTGAGCCCATCTCCTAGCCCTCGGTAGTAGGGTCATTAGACGCTGTATATCGAAGCTAGTAGGGCTTTGAGGCATGTGGCCGCTTCTTTGTAGTCTTTTCAGGGCTTCTTCGCGCCAAAGGCTCTCTGGGAGTATTTGAGCTAATATGGCTACGTGGCTGTAAGGTGGCTGGGCTGGGAGATCTCTGGGTGGCTGGCCTCGGACATAGCTTAGCTCATAGCTTCGCTTCATTAGTAGGTCTTCCTCCTCCTTGCCGCTTGTCTCTGCCCCGTAGAATATGCGCTCAGCCTTATAGTATAGGTTGTAATAGTTTGGCACCTCGTGGAGCCCTAGGCTTATTTTCCTCATGGGCGGTGTCCGGAGGAAGAGGAATCGCAATACCTCTGCATGAGCTACTTCCAGCCATTCACGCGGAGTGAAGCCTATGAAATCACTACTACTCATATCAGCTTCGGCGCCGTCACGGTTCCTTAAGGCTACCCACTCGTATGGTATTCCCTCTGGCGGTGTTATGTTAAAAATTGTTGCAATCTCGTTAGCACTATCACGGCTTCCTCCAGGGGTTGCATGGTCTTTTCCATAAGGCTCGAAATCAACCCCTAGAGCCCACCAGACACCCACCCACTCTATTCTCCAGTTGAGCTTCCCCTCCGTGATACTAGCCCAGCCCTCGTTCCCACAGTAGCGGCATCGATAACGAACTCTTTCATAATCATCGCTTACCTCTATAGCCTCTGTAGCATCTATTCTACCACATCGAGCACAGATGGGCTCAAAGGGTATCCAGCCGCTCGGATAAGGCTTCCTACCCCTATACTTGTTTACAACCTTTCTAACGTCCTCCCGTTTTCTCAAAACCTCTTTAACAAACTCCTTTAGATCTCCTTTATACATATCAGTGGTCGAGACAACCTCTACCTGGCCATCGGTAAACTCGTGGAGATACGGGCCGAAATCGAGCCAGTATCTCTCAACCCAGCTACTCAGCTCGCCCAGAGGATCCGGCACGCGTACAAGAGGCCACCCAGTATACTTCTTTGCCTTCTCAGGGTCGCCGAACGCCCTAAGCTGGCTCTCCTTGCCCTTCCACGCATCCTGCGTATAGAGCGTCAAGTACTGCTTTATTCTCAGCCCTTTACTTGCCAATATTCTGCGAAGAACCTCGGGGATAATGACCTCGCCTCTCAGTCTCCCAACGTGCTGAAGGCCGGAGACAGATAGACCCCCATTGAATACATACATGTCTTTATTTCTTCTCCTTAACCGGGTTTCAAGCCACTCAGCAAGCGCGTCTACCCAGTGCCTTAACCCTGCCTCAGTCCTCACCACGGGCTCTCGTAGGAATCTCTCCTTACGAACATCTGCGACACTCACGCTATGTAACACCTACACCTATAACCCTTATGCCAACTAACGAGGACAATAGAAGGAACCCGTATTTAAGATATGTCTCCACGATTAGACTAGGATTAGACTAGAATACTGCTCCCATCAATCACGAGGAGTATTGTTAAAAAGAGGTACGGGGAATTTTATCTCATGAGATCTAATTCTTCAACGCTACTGCGCAGGTAGTGGAATGTTTAGCTTCTGTACGAGCTCCTTGTACCTATTCCTCACAGTAACCTCTGTTACACCAGCTGCGGCTGCTATCTCTTTTTGAGTACGCCTCTCTCCGAGCTCGAGAGCGGCTATGTATATAGCGGCAGCTGCTAGCCCCGCTGGATCCTTTCCTGCCGTAAGCCCTAGGCGACGCGCCTGTATAAGAATCTCTGCTGCACGTCTCTCAACCGCGGGGCTTAGTCTGAGAGCCGAAACTATTCTAGACACGTATCTGACAGGATCAACTATAGGCATACGCAGCTTAAGTTCTCTCACAATAAGTCTATAGCAGCGAGCTACTTCTTTCCTACCGCCCTTAACAAGCTCGGCTATATCATCGATGCTTCGAGGTATGCCACGTATCCTGCACGCGGCATAGACCGCCGCAGCGGCCATGGACTCTAAGCTGCGGCCTCTGACGAGCCCTTTCTCCGCTGCCTGGCGATAAATCATCATTGCTGTATCAATTATGCTCCGTGGAAGATTGAGCGCATCAACGAACCTGGTTATTTCGCGCACCGCTTGCTCTATGTTCTTCTCTATACTGGTTGCTGCACGAAGCTTTGCCTGCAATCTGCGTAGACGACTAGCCTCAAGCCTTATTCTAGCCTCAAGCTTACGACCAGATGCATCTCGGTAACTAGATATGGTTGTTAGTAAACCGTAGTCAGGAAGCGTGTGAGTGAGCGGGCTCCCTACCCTGCTTCTACGCGTCTTCTCCTCCGGGGTGTAAGCTCGCCATTCAGGCCCACTATCAATGACCTTTTCCTCAACCACCTCGCCGGTGAGCGTACAGATGTATTCGCCTCTCTCCTCATCGAATACTATGTATTCTGGTGGGCACTCGCTCTGCTTGTGCCTTTCTTCCTGTATAATCTCCTCTTCCATCCAGATTACCCCCGCAGAGAAGCGAAACCCTTAAAGCCCGTAACATCCTATTCTCAAGGAAAGGGCTTATATGTTTTTCTCTCCGTAACTATGTCCTCCACTATGCTTAGGAACCCGCAATAATCTAAGCCGATACTGTATCTAAAAACGTGTTAAGTGAGTAGATAAGAAACAGCACTAAATAATTATCCCCTTCTCCTTACTCTACAATTATTATGTTTTCCTCGGGGAACCCCATCTCTACCAGTATTTGCTTAACCCTGTGCCGGTGATCGCCCTGGAGCTCTATGTGACCATTCTTATAGGTACCGCCCGTGGCGAGTCTCGATTTCAGCTCTGAGGCAAGCTTCTTGAGATCTATCTCTTTCTCGTCCAAGCCCTCTATGATAGTTACCTCTCTTCTGTGCTTTCTTCTCTCTAACCGTATCTTGATAACCTGTTGTTCGCGTGCGAGTTGCTCGCAGAGCTCTGGTGGAAGACCGCCGCAAAGTGATGAGAGTTCTCCACTCATAGGATACGCATCCCTTGCCAAAGCTCTGTATTTTCTTGCTCCGCGCTATGTTTCCCAGAGAGTATTCTTATAAGGGTTTCGCGCAAGTATGCTACTTTGTGGGAGAGATCAATGGAATTATACGAGCCCAGAGAGTATGAAGAATACGAGCCCGTCCGCGACAAGGGGCTTATACGCTATCGTTGTGGCCGCTGCGGGATGGAGTTTACAGCGCTCGACTTAGAGTATATGCCTAGTATAAAGTGTCCCTATTGCGGCTATAGGGTTGTGTACAAGGTTCGCCCCCCGGGAAGAAAGCTTATAAGAGCCATATAGAGATAAGGCGATTAAGCCGTTACATGTTTTAGCTTTTAGCTTAGCGTTGCTACTGCCTCCTCCTCGAGGATGAGATCTTTAAGGCCACTAGCTCTACAGCTGTTTTCGCGGCCAGTATGGATGTTATCCCGCCGCAGTCCTGTAGCGGCGTCACCTCAACTATGTCGGCCATTACTAGGTCGACGTTGCTCTCCAGAATGGTTTTATGCAGTATGTCGAAGACTTGCCAAGGAGCTAGGCCATCGGGTTCAGGGTTTCCTACGCCAGGCGCGTATGCTGGGTCAAATACATCCATGTCTATGGATACGTACACCTTGTTACAGTTGCTTCTTAGCCACCTGGTTATCTTGTTTACTACACCCCTTATGCCTATGAGCCTTAAGTCTATCGGAGTTATATATTCTATTCCTACTTTCCTTGCGTAATCCAGTTCCTCCCGTGTAAAAGCCCTAACACCAACAACCATAACGTTACTTGACCCGTATCTCTCAACTATGCGACGAAGCACGCATGCATGGCTCAGTGTATCCTCCATGTATTGGTCCCGTAGATCAAAATGGGCATCAAAGACTAAGAGGCATGCATCGCTTATTCTTCTCATCGCAGAGTAGGTTGCTATGGTTATTGTATGTTCGCCGCCCAGCGCTATGACGAGTTTATTGTTATAACTGTTCTTGACCTCGTATACAACCCTCTCGATGCGATGTATTGCGTCTCTCGGGTTAATTGGGAGAACTATGTCGCCTAGATCGCTTATCTTGTATTCGTCAACGTCGAGAGATGATCTTAGCGAGTAGAACTCGATATTATTAGCTGCCGAGCGAATAGCTTGGGGGCCAAAACGGGAGCCAGGCCTATAGCTCGATGTATGGTCATAAGGTACTCCGATAATTAGGGCTACTGAGTCGCGTGGATGGGCCTCTATACCCCCGAACACCATATTGCTCCTACTGAGATATAGCTCAGCTATGCTCATAAAACCTCACCCCTTGTAAAATAGAATAGCCTAAAAGGCAGTATAATAGGCCCCTCGTACCTAGGCTTTGCGGGGAAACTCCATGCACGAGGATAGGCACGAAGCAGTTATGGAGCTAGCTAAGCGCAGGGGATTCTTCTGGCAAAGCTACGAGATTTATGGCGGGGTCGCGGGCTTCTACGACCTGGGCCCTCTCGGAGTCCGGTTAAAGGATAAGATAATTAGCTTATGGCGTGAGTTCTTTATAAAAAAGCACTCGAACATAGTTGTAGAGATAGAGACCCCTATAATAGCCCCCTCGAAGGTGTTCGAGGCAAGCGGGCATCTTGAGCACTTCACAGACCCTATTGTTGAGTGCATGAAGTGTGGTAGAAAGTTCAGAGCCGATCACCTTATCGAGGAGAAGCTAGGCATTAAAGCCGAGGGGCTCAGCGTAGAGGAAATGACAAATATTATACGGGAACATGATCTACGCTGCCCCGTTTGCGGCGGGCCCTTAAGTGAGGTCAAGTTGTTTAACCTCTTATTCAAGACGACTATAGGGCCTTATAGCTCTAATATAGGTTATCTAAGGCCGGAGACCGCTCAGGGAATGTTTGTAGCGTTTAAGAGAGTCTACGAGGTCTCAAGGAAACGGTTACCACTCGGAATAGCCCAGATAGGAAGAGTGGCGCGTAACGAGATTTCCCCCAGACAGGGTATGCTCCGTCTACGAGAGTTCACTATCGCTGAAATAGAGTTCTTTTTCGACCCCGAAGAGCCTTTCAGTAACGACCTAATATCTGAGCTAATGGATAGGCTGCCTAGGAGGAAGATACGCGTCCTAACAGTTGATGCGAAGAAGAACGGAGAGGAGAAACCATTCGAAGTAGATGTTGAGGAAGCCATACGGGATAAGATCATTCTCACACCTTGGCTTGGCTACTGGATGCTCGTTGCACAAGAGTTCATGCACGCACTGGGCATAGGGTATAGCGATATGTATTTCGACGAAAAGGCTCCGGAAGAGCGTGCTCATTATTCGGCACAGACATTTGATCAATTAGTGCACGTAAGCAGGTATGGGTGGATAGAGGTCTCTGGCCACTCGTATAGGACGGATTATGATCTTAGTAGACACATGAAGTATAGTGGCCAAGATCTTAGAGTCTTTAAACAATATAGGGAGCCAATTATTGTTAAGAAGAAGCAATTGATATGGGACAAGGCATGGATTGGGAGAACTTTTAAGTCGAGAGCAAAAACCATATTTGAAGAACTAGCTAGACTTAATGTAGAAGAAGCCATCAAAGAGCTTGAAGAAAAAGGCTATATAGAGGTCGCGGGAGCAAGGATACCAAGAGACAAGATCACAGTGGTTGAGAGAGAAGAAAAGATTACTGGCAAGAGGTTTATCCCGCACGTCGCAGAGCCATCATTTGGTGTAGAGCGAATCCTCTACGTGGTTCTCGATCACGCCTACACAGTTAAGGATGGAAGAGTGGTGCTCCGTCTACCGAGAAGAATCGCGCCCATAGATGTAGCAGTCTTCCCGCTTGTCAAAGATGCTCAGATAGTTAAGCTCGCTAAGAAGCTATGGATAGAGCTCATGAATAACGGCTTTTACACACTATATGACGAGGAGGACAGCATTGGCCGAAGATACGCGAGGATAGATGAAATAGGTGTTCCCGCAGCTATAACCGTCGATTATCAATCATTAGAGGATAGCACTGTGACTCTACGTGACCGCGATACATGGGACCAAGTACGTATCCACATAGACAAGGTTGTTGAAGCTGTACGAGACTTCATTAATGGGGCTAGTTTAAACGATATCGGTCAAAGATATGGCTAGGCCCCAGGAACGTTAAGACAAATATTACCCTAAACGAGTATCTCTTCTCGGATCTACTTAGTGAGACAAGGAGAGGGGCCTAGATAATGACACCCCCGGAAAAGAAGCAAGACAAAGAAGAGGAAATGCCTAAGAGGAAAATCGATGTTAGAACAGCCTTATCACTTATACCGCCTGCGACCCAGCTATTCGGTCAACAGAAGAAACCACGGGAGAGAAGAATTCGACTAAGATTCCACGATGATATAAAGGAGGGAATAGCGAAACTTAATCCAGAGCTTCTTAAGGAGATAGGGGAAGGAGAGTACGTGGAAATAGTGGTTGCTGGAAGGCATAGATTCCAGTACAGAGTAGAGCTTGATGAAAACGTCCCCGTAAACGAGGTATGGGTTAACGGGTCGAGTTTACCAGAGTATGGGATAGCTGATAACTCCATAGCGACTGTAAGAGTAATAAAGAAGTAGCTGGGAAGTAAAGCGAGGCGCAACAAGTCTCCGCATACAAGGCTTGGACCCGGGCCGCCTCAACATTATTTATAGTACTATCATCCGGGCTAACAAATGTGCGAATTAATCATAATAAGTCACTCTGTGTAGCTGTTAACTCTTCCTGAGGAACGAGAAAATGGCACGAGCTGATCCATATAAGCTGTTAAGAACGTTAGAGGATGTAACTGATCTACACGCTCGGACTGTTAAGAGGCTTAATCGTGTCCTTAATCGCCTAAGAAAGGACATAGATGACCAAGAGCTACAAATGCTGGCACTTAACTATATTCGTAAGCTAAGAGTCTTAAGAACAAGATTGGAGAAAGCATTAGATGGCGAAGTCAACCTAGACTATGTGGAAGAGGAGGTTAGATACAATATAGCGACGCTGAGCGAATACATGGTTATCGTAGGCGCTGTTTACGAGCGAGAACTTCTACAAAAAGCACTCTATCTTGCAAGAAAAGGAGCGCAATTACTAACCGAGAACACGGCACTAATGAAGAACGATCTCAACAAAATAGACGAATTAGTGGAGAAATTACAGAAGATAGTTGATAAATATTATTAAGGCGCCTCTATCCCCCCTTGTTTGCAGCGCACTATTCTTGTTAAGTACGCTTCTACAACCCTATCATTTATAATACTTGTTACTCTAGCATCAACTATGCACCGCTTTGATATCCTCTTCTCCTCGCTCCCGGTCTTTATCACTGTTACCGGGCCGTGTGCTAGAGGATAAGCAATATAGCCCTTATAGCGCTTAGAGTAATCAACAATTATAAAGCGTAGCACTTTTCCTATCATCTTCTTTTTTGACCTCTTATTAAGCTCTATTGCCTTGGCCTTTACCGGGTGAACTCCCTTCTTACAGGGAAGCGCGGAGGCCGGTATTTTCTCCAAATACGAGCCAGGTAATGGTGTGAACTTGTACGCAGTGATTTTTTCAGCACCGAGTTTGTATATTTTCTCCATGTACCGTAGTGTTTTCTGTACAGACCTGGGCGTCTCGCCGGGCAAGCAATACATTATGTAAACGTATGGGCGTAGGCCGTATTTTTTCAGCAACCTGATTGCCCTAAAGACATCGCTTGTAAAAGCAGGGCGACCGAGCGCTTTGAGCAGATTATCATCACCTGTCTCTGCTCCGAGATGGACAGGGGTTCCTTTCAAATACTTGCCCAGTACGCGGGCCGCCTCCTCGGTAACCAAGTTTGGTTTAACATTCTCAACCATTATCTTCGCTTCTCCAGATGAAACCTCTGGTATAGAGTATAGTCGGTGTAAGAGCTCTTCAATAGCCCGAGTATTAGGGGGTGGAGTGAAGGGATTAACAAGGGGCCTAGGCTCGATTAGCCAATCCCTCCCATAGTCTAGGAAATCTGGGCCGCTGAGCACTATGCGCCTAGCCCCCTCATCTATTAGTTTTTTTATCTCGTCATATACTAGGCTTATTGATCTACTCCTAGCGTACCCCCATAGGTGGATCACACTACAGTAAGCGCATCCAGGCCGGGGCTTACTGGGAAGATACTCTACTGGTATAAGATCCTCTAGGCTAGGAAAGGTGTAGTTGCTGCATCCTCGTACCGTCTCCACGTAGACCCGCGCAGCCCAGTAAATAGGATAGCTTGTAATTACTCGTGTGCTTGGCCGATATCTCTCCCACTCACGTCTAGTCATGATAGGGCATCTTTGGTTTATTTT
>JALSNP010000002.1 GCA_026986935.1 Pyrodictiaceae archaeon
TCAAGGAATTTTCTTAGCGCATCAATATTCCATTCCCACTTCGTCTTTCTCCTCTTATCAACAGGTATGCCGAGCCTTTTTGCCTCCTTGACGTTCAGTCCTACTTCCTCTAGCTCAGCAATACTATAGCCTTTACCACTGCGTAGCCCTGGCTCAACACCGCCGTAACGGAGTAACCTGGGCTTCTTTACTATAGGCTGAGGCGTTTCCCCGCTCATTATTGACCCCAAGCGCTCCAAAAATACTACACAAGTAGTTTAAGTTCTTTCGTTACATCTCGGCGCTAGGCCGACTTCACATCACGTGATAGAAAAAGGGAGAAGAGACTACTAGTTTTTACTAGTCTCTGGTAATCTTGTCAGCGAGTAGAGGCGATGATGTGTCCTCTTTCCGTACTCGGAGAACTAGGCTCGTAACAGTTCTCTTGATAAAAGAGACCCGGTTCACCTTTTTAACAAAGTCGTCGAGCTCCTTGACCCCCCTAAACCTCGCGACGACCGCGACATCATAGTCACCGGTTATATCATATACTGCTATGACGTTGGGCTCAGAGGCTAATAGCTCTTCTGCATCAGTTATTCTCTCGCCATCAACCTGTAGCAAGATTAGAGCAGTTATATTGTATCCTAGAAGATCGTAATCCGGCACTATGGTGAATCTCTTTATGGCGCCCATCTCTATAAGCTTTTGAAGCCTCATATGAACCGTTGAGACAGCCAACCCAAGTTCACGGGCTATCTCCCGTATACTCATCCTAGCGTTTGACGCGAGCAGCTTTAGTATCTTCACATCAGTGTCATCAAGGCCCCTGGCCCGGTTCATCGCAATGACTCCAAGAGAATAAGCGCAACAACCCTTATATTAAATCCTCTTTCGCCACGCCTCCCTCTGAGAACACTTATATGCATGTATTGAGGCAGCTAAGCAGAAGGGATTAGAGATAAAAAGGCCTTGTGAATCCTCCCTAATTGTTGATCGGAAGCACCCACCCGTGGCCCCGATACCCTAGGAAGAGGTGAACAAATAGACCTTGAGTAGGCTGCGTCGACTAGTTCTCGACGTATTGAAACCCCTAAAAGAGCCCTCGATCGTCGATGTCGCTCTCGAACTCAGCAAGTTACCGGGCATAGACTCTGTTAATATAACTGTCAACGAGGTCGACGTGGAGACCCTTAGCCTAACAGTGGTAATCGAGGGAGAAAACATAGACTTCGATTCCGTCAAGAAGGTGCTTGAGGAGGTAGGCGCGGCTATTCATAGTATTGACCAGGTAGTTGCTGGCAAAAAGATAGTAGAGGTGCCGCCGAGACCCGTAGAGTGACTTGGTGAGGGAGTATGAGCAGCCAATACGTATCAATAGATGATTTTGCTAAGATAGATCTACGAGTAGGTAAGGTTGTTGAGGCTGAGCATATACCTGGGACCAAGTTATTAAAACTAATTGTTGACATGGGTAATGAGAGGAGGCAAATAATATCGGGTATTGCTGAGTACTATAAACCAGAGGACATTATTGGTAAAAAGGTGGTTGTCGTAGCTAATCTTAAGCCTAAGAAGATTAGAGGGTATTTGAGTGAGGGAATGATTCTTGCAGCAGGGTGTGAGAAGGGGCAGCGACCTGTGCTCGTAACAGTCGGCGAGGAGGCGGAGCCTGGCTGGAGGGTCTGCTAAGCATAGGTGCTCAACGTTCCAGGGATTGATTAGACTGTTTTGCGGTATAATTATTGTCTAGCTTTTTGCACGTATTAGTTTTCAGTGCTTCTTCTTGGACTAGGCCCCGTGCCTAAGTACTAGTAGTTGCTGTGGCTCTCCTCGCCTTTATTACCGAGTTTTCATACTTATAATAACCCGGTGAGAGGTGTGGGGTACACCCCATTCCTGCTCAGCACGTGGGTTAAGTCACCTCCTCTAAAGGGAAAGAAGCTCGCAATAGTGGCTGCATGCCTACCCTTCGTCAACAAGAGCCTTTTCGAGGAGATAGCAAAAGACTCGGACAGGGTTGTGTTACTGGCTTGCCCCGAGAAAGAGCCTGCACTACACTACGGCAAAATAGCCAGTATGATCCGGAGCACAAGGCCCTCACTAGTAGAGGTCTATAGCATTGATGGTAGTCCGCATTGTTTCACCCTACACGCGTCTGTTAACGAGGCGGAATACATACTTGGCGAGAAAATACCTAGGAAGCACTACGTGATAATAGATGGGAGCACGGTTAGAGAGATAAGTCCTGACGCAGTGAGGGTTGCAAGGTATCTTCACATAGTGGATGAGATTATAAAGAAACACCCAGAAGTGCTTGAGCATCTCGAGAAACATAGCCTAGAGTACCAATACGCTAAGAAGCTTAATAACCATGCTAAGAGGGCAGAACGCCGCTAACCTCATTTAGTTTCTCAATACCTCGACCTAATCCTGGGTAACTGTTTTTGAGGAATCTTTGCCTCCTCGGGTTCGGGCGCATAGGCGAAGCTACGGCTGAGTTCTTGCGCGAGAAAGGGATCCTAGTCACCGTATTTGATGCCTCCGGCGAAAGGGTGCGCTACGCGGAGAGCCTTGGGTATGAGGCGCATCTTTCCGATGTTAGTGAGCTATCCGCCGCAGAGAGGGTGGCTGCCTCCTGCGACATAATTGCGACCGCTTTACCTAGCAATATAGCTGAGAAGGTGATCTCTAACCTGATTAAGGCCGAGGCGTCTGTCGTAGTTGATGTATCGTATATCCGCGACCCCATACTATTCCGCGATAAGGCTGTAGAAGCGAGGACTAAGCTCTTCGTCGATACTGGGCTGGCACCAGGCCTCTCAAACATGCTAGCGGCTAGGGCGTGTAAGTACATGGATAAATGCAATAGTGTAGAGATATATGTTGGCGGCATAGAGGAGGAGCCAAGAAACCCCCTAGGACTCGTCGCATCATGGTCTATAGAGGACCTACTTGAAGAATACACCAGGAAAGCAAGAGCCAGACTTCTTGGGCGCAACGTGCTCCTAGACCCTCTAAAAGACTATAAAAGAATAAACCTACCCGGGCTAGGAGATTTCGAGGCACTACCCACTGATGGGTTACGCACCCTACTACTATCGTTAAAGGACGCAGATAACCTTGTGGAGTACACTCTTCGCTACCCAGGCCACGTAGAGATCATAGCGACGTTACGGAAGCTCGGGTTACTCGAGACACGAAACTACGTTGTTAAAGGTTGCTCTGTATCACCACGGGACTTCTTCGCACGCATTCTCGAGGAGAAACTACCCAAACATAATGACAGAGTAGTGCTCTATGTAAGAGCGCAAGGAACGAAATCAGACAAATATGTCACCATAGAGTATGTGCTAGATGAGAGACAGGGAAAACTAGGCATAGGGAAACCGGTTCTCGCGTATTTGACAGGGCTTGTACACGCCTGGTTCGTCTTACGCGCTCTTAAGGGAGCCGGGCACATAGGTCTTAACACTCCCGAGGAGTTTAGCGAAGATTTAGACGATCTAGTAGGGTTTCTCGAAGCGAAGCGCATAAGCGTACAAAGAAGGTTATGCACCATACAATAATTAAGGAGAAGAGACGCTCCTAGCACACGGGCTATGAGGACTGGTATTACCATTGAGAGGTGATAGAGCCCTTCCGCTACCGAGCCCGGCTATGAAGATGGATTATCGGGCTGATAAGGTGAAGAATGTACCCTCTGTCTGAGCCTCCAAGGGGTCTCTAATGAGATGAAGCGCCCTCTTGTAGTATTAGAGAACGTTGTTAAGATCTATGATACCGGGAAAGTAAAGACCTTTGGGCTGCGAGGACTTAGTCTACGCATCTACGAAGGCGACTTCGTAGCAATAATGGGCCCAAGCGGTTCTGGTAAATCCACTCTCTTAAATATAATAGGGCTTCTCGATAAACCCACTAGCGGCAAGGTGTTCCTAGCTGGCAGAGATGTTACGAAGATAAATGATAATGAGGCCGCGAGGCTTCGTAACCGGTTTATAGGTTTCGTCTTCCAGCAGTTCAATCTGATAAATAGGCTCACTGTTTTCGAGAACATAGAGCTACCTCTAATCCCCCGCGGAATACCGCGTAGAGAGAGAAGAAGACTCGTAGTAAACGCGTTGCTAAGCGTTGGAGGCGATCTCTCATGGTTACCGAGAAAACCCCTAGAGCTTAGTGGTGGCCAGCAACAACGAGTAGCCATAGCCAGGGCTATAGTGGGGGAGCCTCGCCTCCTACTAGCAGATGAGCCGACTGGCGCACTTGATAGGAAGAGTGCACGAGTGATAGCTGAGACTTTTATCAAGCTAAACCGCGCTGGTAACACCGTAGTAGTTGTAACGCATGATCCCGAGATAGCCAATTGCACTAAAACAATCTACCAAATAAGGGACGGCGTAATAGTGTCGAAGGAGGAGCCTGATCCCCGGAAATGTATCCTCGAGACTGTGAGGCCCTAGGCTCCTCTGTATAAAGGTAGAAATAAGGAGTAGAGCATACGACACCTAGCCCCTGGGCAACGCATGCAACTATCCACGAGAGGTTTGCAAAGAGCGATACTCGTTACTGGGATCATTGTACTAGGTATGTTCGTTGCCCAGGGTGTGCACGCTTACACTGTTCCTCCATGGAAGTGGGTCGTGCTCCCATCATGTGCAGGGAATGGGGCCAAGATAGGTATAAGAGTATATATCACACCCTTCCCATACCCTAACACCATTAACGACAACCTAGTCGTAGAGATACTGAACCCAGGTAACACGGAGCAAAACATTACAATGCATTTATACCTGCCAAAAGACTGGGCCCCAAGAAGTGTGAACAGATCCCTTACCCTCATCCACGGGCTAAATAGGATAACTATAGAGGGGGTTAATACACCACCAGGCGCTGAGCCCGGCACCGAGCAATTACTAATACTATTCGAGAGAGCATGCAGCTCGGGCTCATCGTGGAGGAGCGCGTATCTACCTATCACGTTGTATCCGAAACCCAGGCTAAGACTATCATTGATTAGCACCAAGTGGGGCGATGGATACGCATACCCTGGGCTAAGAGGAGAGACCTTAACCATAGAGTTGAGAAACGATGAGCCATACTATATAGCTGGCTATACTATTACAGTAAACCTGCCCAATGGAATAAGCCTATCCGGGTCCAACGCCACAACCTATACAATAACAAGACGTGATACAAATATACGGCCCGGCGATATTATAGCCATAAGGATCCCGGTAGATATAGGCTATAACGCTACACAAGGAAATAAGACAATAATACTTAGAATAAGTGCACTGATTAGGTACGAGAACACGCTCACAGAGCTGAACACGAACATACGGGCACCCATCTCGGTAACCCAAATACCGGGGCTACAGTACAAAGTTGTTCAAAAAGGCTGGCTAACAGGCGCAGCATATCCTGGCGAGAAAGGGGCAAGACTATTACTAGACCTTGTGAACATAGACAAATTCACGATAACAAACGCTTATATAGCTATAGTTCTGCCAAAGGGTGTGACATCAAATCATAAACAGACCCAGATAATAACGCTCAGCGACACAGCAATAGGCTATGGAGACCACCTATCACTAAGCCTGAGCACCGACATAGATAACGATGTGAAGCCAGGCACATACTATGCGGAAGTAAACGCACTACTTTACGGAACAGAGCCCAGCGGGGCTCGTGGACTAAGAGAGTTCACGCTACTAATCCCCCTAAGAATAC
>JALSNP010000003.1 GCA_026986935.1 Pyrodictiaceae archaeon
GTTCAGCAATGCTCTGTGTATAATGAGGATCGTAGCCATATATTCTTGCAGCTTCGGCTTGGAGATCGCCGAGATTGAATGGCGGCGGGGGAGACAGGGTGGACCTAGTTGCCGAGACGTTAGTAATCAAGGCTTCCGGTCTCTCCTTAATGTCTCTGGCAATCTCTATTGCCTCGCTCCGCTTATTGACCGTTGCTACTAGGATCCTTCTTACCACATTATTACGCAACTTTACATGTACATGTACAGTGAAGTAGGGTAACGGCACGAAGAGGTTTCTCCTTCTCGTCCTATCTACTGCTTCTTTAAGCGTAGGCGACTGAACCCTACCAGCACTCAGTATAACACGCTTACCATAGACTAGCTTTACTGACTCCATCAACGCTCTACTAACATTAATACCCCAAAGCCAGTCTAGCTCATGCCTAGCAAGACCAGCTTCAATCATGTCCCAGTCAAGAGAAGACATAGAAGAAAAAGCTCGCCGTATATCACTCGGAGTTAAAGCACTAAATTTCACTCGAAACGCTCTCCTTAGATCACCGAGAAACTTTATAATTAAAAAACCAATAACGCTCCCCTCTATGTCATAGTCGCATGCATTAATGAAAGCAATAGCCTTCTTAGACAATAGTTCTAGAACATTAAGAAACTTTTTAGTATACTTTGCGTTCTGATCAATCTGCCAGAGAGGCGCCCAATAGTATCTAAAGACAGGGAACCCGGTCCCATCTGTAGTGAGTCCATAAAGATGTCCTGCCGCGCTAGCAACGATGTAGTAGTCATTCTGTCTCTTAAGTATCCAAAAGGGTACATTACTCATTGAGCAATAAATAGGACGAGAACTTATAGCAAGGTACTCTGCAATACGTTTCGCTGCTTTAGGTTTCTCAGCTATTACCAGCACATACCTGCTTGGAAGCCAGCACTTCCTCCTCATAGGACAATACCTCAAGAAACCTAATCCATGCCAAGACCCCTGCTTCGAACATAATAGCTACCTTCTCATAGCAATGATGCCGTCTCACTAGCTCAGCTAAAGCTAGAATAAAGAGAGTCCATTAAGCCTATCGAATCTATAAATAGAAGGGATTAATGAGCCCCATCTCCTGGACAGATAGCTGTTACGACCTACGTAGCGGTCGTGCTCCTAATGAGCTCGTTTCTTATCAAGTACTAGGAGCCATTTCAGCGGAATGGCCTGTATCCTTCCGCTCCGCGTGTATCTCACTATAGTCATAGGGAGCACTCCTGCCTCGAACTCGGCTTTTGCTAATAGTACAGGATCTTCTCTAACATTCCTTGGAAGAGCCTCAGCATCTATTAGGACGGGTGCCCCCATGCTTATCTGAAGCGCCCTCGCACCTATCACTCTTGCTCGCTCGAATCGCGTCAACCATGGTGGCCCAATCTCGATCTTCTTCTTAAGCTCCTCAACGCTTAACACTTCTTCACCCATTCTTGACGCCCCTACACTACCGTTCCTTATAGGGAGAAAATAGAGGTTATCCTAAACCATGCACATATAATGTTATAGAGTAGTAAAAGCCGGGACACCGAGATTATGAGCGGAGAACGATGGGTATAGGCATCCTATGGGTTCAAAAACCGTTATCAGGAGTATTAAGAGTATTAAAAACTTGGTCTATGTTACTCCTCTTTCTCTCCTTTCTTGCCCTTCTTCTCCTCGGTCTTCGGCGTAGCTGCTATTACGTCATCTATCTTTAGAATCGTTGTCGCAGCCTCTGTCGCGCTCTTAAGTACCTGCTCTTTTACTAGTATCGGCTCAATTACATTGATCTTTGTCATATCCTCCTCTATCTTCGATCTCAGCACGTCTATCCCGGCAGCGGTTTTTCCTTCGCTGTGTAGCTTCCTTAGATCCATTAATGCTTGCAGAGCATCCATGCCCGCGCTCTCTGCTAGTATCATTGGTATCTCCTCGAGGGCGTCAGCGTATGCCTCCACTGCTAGCTGCTCCTTACCGCCGAGGCTCTCCGCGTACTTTCTCAGTCTTAGTGCTAATTCAACTTCTACTGCTCCACCGCCTGGAACTATTATTGGCTTTCTTAGAACGTTTCTCAGCACGTGTAGAGCGTCCTGGATGTTTCTCTCAGCCTCGTCTAGTACCATGTCGTTCGCTCCGCGTAGTAGTATTGTTACTGCCTTGGGGTTGGGGCAGCCCTCTATGAATATCATTTTGTCGTTTCCTACTTTTCTCTCCTCTACGAGCTTAGCGAAGCCTATGTCCTCTGGTTTTAGGTCGCGTAGGCTGCTTACTATCTTGCCTCCGGTAGCGTACTCTAGTTTCTCTAGGTCGCTTCTTTTTACTCTTCTTACTGCCATTATTCCTTTCTTTGCTAGGAAGTGTTGTGCAACCTCGTCTATACCCTTCTGGGTTATAACAACTATGCCAGCCTTACCAGGCTCCAAACCATCCCTCCTCATACGCTCAACAGCAACACTATAGATCTTATCAACCATTTCCTTGAGTATCCGTGCCTCCTCGTCCAGGAATGCTTTTATCTGCTCGGGCGATGTTATGTTTATCTTAGCTGTTATCTCTGGTTTTTCTACCTCTAGTGGAGCATCTAGGAGCACTATGTAGGCGTTCTCAACCCTCTTAGGCATACCAGGGTGAACAACCTCCTTATCAAGAACAATGCCCTCTACTAACTTACTGTCCAGTATGCTTCCTCCCTTCTTCTTCTCAATCTTTATCCTGTCTATCCTCACGTCATAAGTGCCGTCAGGCCTCTTGTCTGCTACCTTCAGTACAGCCTCCACAGCCATTTCTGTTAGTTTTTCTAGATCAGCGCCGCTTCCAACGTACTTGCTGTAGAGGCTTGTAGCAGCTATCCTCTTTAGTGTGTCGCGGTCCTCAACATTTACTTTTACGCCGATGTTGCCTAGCTCTTGTAGGGCGAAGTCGAGAGCCTTCTTATAGCCCTCTATGATGGTTGTTGGGTGGATGTTCTGGTCGAGGAGGTTCTCGGCCCGGTCTAGAAGCATGCCTGCGAGAACCACAGCACTGGTTGTACCATCACCTACCTCCGCATCTTGTGCCTTTGCAACCTCGACTAGTAGCTTAGCTGCGGGGTGCTGTATCTCCATCTCCTTGAGTATCGTCGCTCCATCGTTTGTTATGGTCACGTCGCCGAAGCTGTCGACGAGCATCTTATCGAGGCCGCGCGGGCCTAGGCTCGTCTTAAGCACTTCTGCGAGCACTTTGGCGGCTAATATGTTGCTTCTTAGAGCCTCTCTGCCATACACACGCTGTGTGCCCTCTTTGAGTATGAGTACTGGAACGCCAAGCGCCATTACGTTACACCCCTTACCCGTAACCCTCTCTTAGCCGTGTGTAGGTTGCCTTCCCGGCCGCTTCTATATAAGTGTTTCGCAGGAGACGAGCAAGGCAAGCCAAGAAACAATTCCGGGCTCTGAGGGCTTAGAAACGAAGACTTATACCCAGCGAGCTAGGGCTAAGCCCTCTAGACCTAAGAGCGTACAAAATTCCACGACGTATAGCGTGCTTATCACTCACTGGGTTGAAGAAGAACCCTATCTGCTCCCATATCTGTTTACCCATATAGTAAAGACGTAGGCGTGGCGTCAAGTCGTTATGCATGGGCCCTGGTCCTGCATGTGCTAGATCTATTTTAACAACAAGAATTACTGGCTCAAGATAGTACGATACATCATCGACCAGGGACGATATGTACCTGCCCATCGGCGTTGTTGAATCAAATATAGCTAGCAATACTATTCTATTCTCGCGCACAGCCTTCTCGGCATCAGCCCACGTCCTTGCATCAATCACTTCTGCGCCACCTCAGCAGCCCTTCTTTTCTCAGCTAAGAGGCTCTTGAGAAATGCCCGCTCCTTCTCAGTCAAATGTAAAACTACGTCCCCTCGAGAGAGCGTGCTACTTGGAGGCTTAATAGAATCGCTGACAATCACATAGCCCTTCGCTATAGCGTCCTCGATTTCCCTCGGCGAGTAAAGCTCAACAAATTCCAACAACTTTTCCCTAAAATCTATCGCCTTCTTAACATCTTTCTCGGATAACTCTCTTCCACAAATAATGCAGACAAGATCCGGCGTTACAGCTCTAAAACCACAATAAGGACAAGCAATGGCTGTAGGCATGCCATATTTTTCCCAAATTGATCTAAGTAGTGGAATAAGATCCTCCCTGCCTAGTCTCAGAGCCTCTCTATAAAGCCTAGGCATGTATTTGGCAGCGATTCTTTCCCCATAGCTAGCCACAAATTCCAGCTGCTCCGGGGTTAGCTTATCGAATTTCTCTAAAAGGTACGCCGATATATACATGTATACATGGCTGCTGGTAGCTACCAGCCTAGATATTATAGAGTCCTTCGAAGGCCTCGATGAGTACTGCTCAAGGATGCCCTCAATCACGGGCTTCAACGCCTCTATTACCTGTTCACGCGTAAGCCCCAGTATATCGAGACCCAGCCTAGTCATCACATCATCCACAATACCCTCAAGCAGTCTAAGAGGATCAATACTAGCAGAGACCCTGCCCCGCGAAGAAGCGCTACGGCGCCCACCCTTTCTACGAGCAGAGCTACTGGCCTTCTCTCCAGCTCTAAGACTATTATCCAGAGTCTTTACTCCTCGCAATCTTCTCCTTCTACCACGAGGCAATCGGTACCAGTCCCAACAACTAAATCTTAATAAGAATAACCCTTTTTAGCATCCTTGTCCCTAGAAGAGATAGCATTATTTTCGGCGAGGAAGAGACTCAATCCTAGTAAAGGGGAGATGTTGTTACTTGCCCCCCGCGACCCTCCAAGGGGGATGACGACATTACCGCGAACAGAACCCCTCATAGACTTAATAATCATAATTTCAAGTGGATTAATAATATTCGTCGTACCAATCATGTTCTCTTCTAACATATATTGCCCCGTTCTTCGCCGCATAGCGGCTAACAATATAACTCAGCACTATTTCTAATTGTCTCCTCCTTCTACGTGCATTTTTAAGCGCTTTCTCAAGCTCGTCAAATGTAAAACTCTTGCCCTTAAACCATGCCTTAACGAGCCTCCTATAAACGTAGCGAAGAAGTTCTTCGTATTCGTCTTCGAGGTCAACATTGTATCGGTATTTGTACACGATCTCCTCTATAAGGTCTCCAAGATACTTATCAATAAGCATTAGCGCGTCTTCTTCCATGGCACTGCACTCCAGTATGGCTACTATCTTTGAGTCACGCCCTATAACTTCTTCCCCTTATAGGGTCAATACCCTACATGGTCGGAGTATCCGATAGGGGCTCAGAGGCTACCATTATCCTCACGCAGTGTTTTTGTTAAATCAGCTATACCGGGCTCAGCATCGCCCTCTCTTATTCTCTTGCCCTCAGCCCTAATTATACGCCCATGAAGAGGAGTAGGGAGTTAAAGTACCCTAGTCTAGGCTCAGTATGCTCGTGCATCCTCACGGGTTTCCCTAGGTGTCCGGGGAGTCATCACAGCCCAGCGCTCAATAACTGTGTACATGTCTTTAGCACTAATTAATAAAGCGGTATCCCTTATTTCCTAGAGCCCGGCGAGATGGCCGTGAAGCCACAGCATATAAGGATATCCCCTACACAGTTGTCGGAGAAGGTTGTCGTGGTAGGAGACCCAGCCAGGGCGAAGTA
>JALSNP010000004.1 GCA_026986935.1 Pyrodictiaceae archaeon
AGGGAGCAGCACCTGTGGCGCTTCCACCCAGTTCTTGCTAAGAAATTATACTTAGTGAAGAAGCGTATAGAGAACCGAGGCCTCGAGGAGATCAATAGATCAGTGATCGAGTCGATGTACAAGAGCTTATGGAGCGAGGAGCTGCCCAGTGCGCCTAGAGTAGCCCCTGATGACGCAGTGCACGTCATAGCGGGCACTGTGATGAAGGCCTATGAGAGCGCAGTATCCTTGGCCGAGGAGGCTACAAGGATAGTTAGGGAGGAGAAGGGCGTTGAGTCTTGAAACCGGTCTATAAGTGTCGCGTCTGTGGAGCGTATACCGAGGACCCCATTCATTGTGGTAAGCCAGCTGTCTTGCTCCTCACTCCACGACAGAGGCTCCGTTTAAGTAAGCTCATGAGCGCGCTGTTGCGCCACATACCATGGGAGGCGGGGCTCCGACTAGATGAGGAGGGCTGGGTGAGTGTCCACGAGCTTGCCAGGGCTATAAGGGAGCGATGGCGTAACCGTGAGCAGTATCAGTGGGTTACCCCGGAGCATATAGTGGCGGTAGCGCTTCTTGATCCTAAGGGGCGGTTTCAGCTAACTAGTGATAAGCGTTTTATTAGGGCGAGTTACGGGCATAGTATACGTGTTAGGCTAGGCCATAGAGAGCTAGGTGTAGAGGAGGTGCCGCAACTACTATATCACGGTACTGTGGCGAGCAGGCTTCCAAGCATTTTACGAGAGGGGCTCAAGCCTATGAAGAGGGTAGCGGTGCATCTGACAAGCAGCGTCGACGACGCTATAGATACTGCTAGGCGGCATGGCAGGGATGTCGTGCTACTAGGCATTGATACGAGGTGTCTCTATAGGAGGGGTTACCGCGTCTCAAGAGCTGGTAGAACAGTCTATCTCGTAGAGTACGTGCCCCCGGATTGCATAAAGGTACTAGAAGGGGTTTCTACACAGTAGTTACCCCATACGGCAACGTGGTCTTGGCGAGCCAGTACCTAGCTCTCGGCAAGCTAGTTAATGGACTAAAAGTACTAGTGACAGCGTCTACTAGGGGCATAGGGTTCTACGCGGCGCGCGAGTTAGCGAGACTAGGTGCTAGAGTAGCTATAGCCTCTAGGAGCCAAGAGAACCTGGAGAAGGCCGCGCACGAGATACTCAGAGCCACTGGCCAAGAGCCGGTCAGCATCAGGGCCGATATGACTAGGAGGGATGATATTGAGAGACTAGTTGATGAGGCATGGCGACTACTCGGAGGCCTAGACGCCCTGGTATTCAACACGGGCAACGTGTCCTGCGAGCCATGCTACCTCCATGAGGCTGGCTACGATGACTGGGTTGAGGCGGCGCAGAGACACCTAATCGCGCCAGGGTACCTAGCGTCTCTCTTTGTCCGAAGACTGCTAGGGGAGAAAAGACCCGGAGTCATAGTGTTCCTATCATCTGTATCCGTTAAGCACCCCATGCCCGTCTTCGTGCTAGCTGATACGGCTAGAGCAGGGCTCGTACAGCTAGCTAAGAGCATCGCGCTAAGATACTCAAGTGACGGCATAAGAGCCTACACGGTGCTTCTTGGCAGTTTCGATACACCGGGTGCTAGGAGCAATATAGCGCGGATAGCTGAGAGGCTTGGGATGAGCCCCGAAGAGGCATGGAGGAGACTCGTCATAGAGGTGACGCCGCTTAGGAGGGTAGCGAAGCCCGAGGAGCTAGGAGCCCTGCTAGCCTATCTCCTATCCCCGCTGAGCGAGTACATGAATGGCTCGACACTAGTGCTTGATGGCGCCATGACAGGGTGCGTATAAGCTGGGTTCTCTTCCCTCTATTTACCTAGGTCTTAGCAGGGCCGTGGCTGCAGCCGAGCACGTGCTTGATTATCACCCGGTTCTCGTCACCGGATCGGTAAGCCTCGACAATAGTATCCCCTATCGATAATTCTCCTCTCTTACACAGCTCCTCCTCTAGGCGGGCTAGCCCCTCCTCGTAGCTCCCCGCATCGACTACGATCGGCTCAAGCCCCCATAGTATTGCTAGTCTCCGGGCTATTTTCTCGCTAGGAGTACCTATTATCGTCCGGGGATACGGCCTCGAGGCAGCTATCCTTGGCGGCAGTGTCCCATGTATCGAGAACACTAATATGGCTTCGGCTCCCACGGACTCAGCCGTCTCCACGATACTGTTAGCGTAAGCCCATCGCTTCTCTCGCGGCGGGTACTTCTCAACAACAGTGTTTTCCTCAGCACGCCTCAGTATCTTCCTCAGCCACTTCACCGTCTCCAAGGGGTAGCGCCCGATAGCCGTCTCGCCGGCAAGCATTATGGCGTCAACACCCTGGCTTACAGCCACATAGACATCCGTTACCTCCGCCCTGGTAGGCGTAGGCGAGTTAACCATGCTCTCAAGAACCTGGGTCGCAACCATTACGGGCTTACCCTGCCTCCTAGCCTCATCTACGATCCTTTCCTGGAGCAGTGGCACCTCCTCTAGGCCGTAGTTCATTCCAAGGTCGCCGCGAGCCACGACCACGAGGTCGCTCTCCCTAACTATTTGCTCAAGGTTCTCTACAGCGCTACGGGTCTCTATCTTCGCGGCTATGGCTTGCTCGCCGCCCTTGCCGCGCACAATATTTCTGAGGACACGTAGGTCTTCTGCATCTCTTACATAGCTTAGCGCTATGTAGTCAAAACCATGTCTCACGGCAAACTCTATAGCCTCCAAGTCCTTCTCGGTGATAGCGGGTAACCCTAGCTCCTTACCCTGTACAACAACGGCTTTACGCGAAGTTATACGCGCCGGTGTGAGAGCCTCGACAGTAACCCTATCACCGCTAACACTTATCACCCGGAGACGGGCACGCCCATCATCCATCACTATTATATCGCCTTCCTCGATGCTCGCGAAGAACCTTGGAAGCGGGAGCGGTGCGACACGATCCCGTCCACCCTTAGCCTTCTCAGCGAGAACAATATCGGCCTTATCACCTGGGCTAAGCTCTATAGGCTCCTCTAATACGCCCAGCCTTACACTCGGCCCAACGAGGTCACCCATGAGAGCCACGGGGCGCCCTATCTTATTCTCAGCGGCCCTAACAGCCTCTACAAGCCTGCTCCAAGACCCTGGATCCCCGTGGGCAAAGTTGATACGAAAACCAGCTACGCCGAAGAGCATAAGCCTCTCAATAATGCTTTGATCACTCGTTGACGGGCCTAGCGAGACAACCATCTTTACGTGCAACACCACACCCCGCGACTAAGAGGGCGCTCACCAACTATATTACTTGGCTTATCAATGTCCACAACGAGCCATCATGACCGCGGAGAGTTAATTAATCGAAACAAAAAGACTATGTAAACACAGGTTAAACAAATTGAGTTAATCATAGTCTTTAAACCAACCACAAAACAAAAACTATTTCTACTCACAAATAACCATAAACTAACACGGTGCATACACATGGCCAAGAAGTTCGGAGAACTAATATACACCAAGGAAACAGGAGGCCCAGTAGCAACAAAAGCAGAAAGCCACACACCAACACTAGAAGTACCAGAGAAAGTAAAGAAAGGAGAACCATTCGAAATCAAAGTCAAAGTAGGCCCACACCCTAACGAGCCACAACACTCGATACGAAGAATAGAGATATGGTTCTACGAAGAAGGCAGAGTATTCAACCCAATAAGAATAGCCAGCATAGAGCTAGAACCAGTATACTCAGAGCCAGAAATAACAATAAAAACCAAACTAAACAAAAGCGGAACAATATACGCACTAGCATACTGCAACCTACACGGAATATGGGAAGAAAGAAAAGACATCACAGTAGAATAACCTAAAAGCTAAGACAACATAACCGATACGAAACAAACAAATTATTAATTTCATTGTTTTTGTACTAATTACAAATATGATACTAAGTACAAAACAAGGATCACACTATTTATCCAGGTCTCTCAGGACTTTTCATGTACTTTGACATAACCGAATAGCTCCCTCTTAATCCTCATCATTGCTTAAACTCTAGCAGTCTTCTTCAGCTCTCGCCCCACTTCCTACAAAATCCGGAAACATTATAGACCTTGACGTATAGGTTATAAACCTTTTAAAAGGCTGTGAAAAATTACCTTTTCTTATAATTCTTACCTATAAAAATAACAAATATTAGAACCGGATAAGAGTTTTCTGCTAAAACGTGTGAACAACTATGTATTGGCGAGAATTTTATGAAGCCCGGATATGATGAGTTCAGAGATTATTTAAAACTTGTACGCAAACTTTATGTATTGACATCGAGCTTTATCAAACGCTATAATAATATAATCAAGCAGGTAAACGGAAATATGTAAGATATTAAAAACGCAAAGATAGTTAGAGAAAGTATTGAAAATGAGGAAGGTATAGAGGGCGTTGAGAGCGCGTTACATTATCAGTTAAAGGTATTCCCTGTGTACTATCTTATAAAGAAATTGAAGGTATTAGAAGAGGATATAGAAACAGAAGCTGAGCTAATGATTAATGGTAGAAAGATAATACCAGATATTTATGTTAAATCAAGGAAATTAGCTACAGAAATTGAAACATTCTATGGGACAGGCTTGACACCTTGGAGAAAACTTTGGAAAACTATTGAAAAATACACAAGGGGCAATGTAGCAGATGAGGTTTGGATCGTTATCCCTCTATTACAAACCATGTTATACTTGAAGGATTTGATAAATGAACTCAGAGAACTTAAAGAAAAAGGCTACAGCTTTATAAAAATATATACAGTAAATTTATCTAAAGGAAAGCTTATATCAATAGAAAAATATCTAAAAACTTAAGTAAACTATTTAGTAAATTAATATAATTGGTATTTTTCTTGGCTGTATCTAGACATAATCCAGCATGGATAGGGGCAAAGGTTTGATAGGCATAGAAAGCTTTATACCCTTATCTGAACTACGATATACTAGTGGAGATGTTAGTAGAAGATAGATGTCTCCGCCAGGGAGTGGCGCCCAGCGGTAAGTACCCGATGCTCCGCTGGGTTGCCGTGACCTGGCGGTCTATTTCTCAAATCTCCTGAGTTCTTCCCGGAATTTCTTTGGATTCTCTTTTAGTATTTTTCTAAAATAGTTTGCTATACTATCTGCCAATAGCATTAACCTCCTATGGTGTTTGTATCTGATGTTTTTCTCCGGAATTATTAACATGTTTTTATCTCTCAGTAAGTGTAATAGCTTATCATCTATTAACACTATCGTAGGGTTTGTGTACTTAATAAATCTTAATAGCTCATTAACGTCTGTGAAAACCCTCACGTAAAGCAGATATTTCGAAATTTTCGAGAAGCGTTTAGGAAGTTTGGCTAAATAGCTACGCTTTCTCCTGGGATGTATTTCCCTGAAGTGCTTTAGCCATGAAACTTCATCAAGAAAGTCCTCTTTCTTTAAGATATGTTCTCTCGCACCTACTACGACGAATACCTTAGCGCCGTCCTCGCTTCTATCAACAGCTATAACAAGGTCGTTAAAAACTCATCACCTATAAGAAATGTTATAACCTTGGTTTATTAAGCTTGAATTATTTGATATAATATATAAAT
>JALSNP010000005.1 GCA_026986935.1 Pyrodictiaceae archaeon
TTCTAAACAACGCGAAAGCTGATGCTATACTTGGTCTTATTCCCTCCCCGGTAATAGGGTAGACGAATCCTGCTGCCTCTCCTATTACCGGGTATGAGTCTCTGAGGAAGAGAGACGTATTTACTCCGCCTATATTTATGCGAGCTCCCTTTATGTGCGAGACCGGTACTGTGTCCCTGAAGCGCGTGTTAATGAACTTTGTTAGCATGTTTGTAAACTCGCTAAACGACCCGAACCCCCCTACCCCTACATCCGCTTCGTGGCTGCTTCTCGGGAAGACCCAGTAGTACCCGACGAGTTTGCTATCAAACCATATCTCGATAGTATCAGTATCAAGGGGCTCTCTTACACGCACTATTTGTTGTACAGCGTTTATGAATTCTCCACCAGCTTTGGCCGCGCCGATTCCTCCAACGGCTATGATGGTTGATCTTGGCGATAGTTCACTAGCACTATCTATAGGCTTAAGACTATGTGGATCAATTTTTACAGGTTTCTTAGAGAAATCTGCCGCCTCTATAAGGTATCGGAGAAAACCCGGCTTATCTACTATATAGCCCCAGAGGCTCCCTTCTTCCTCTTTAACTAGTCTCCCGTCGAGAAATATCCTGAAGCCCTTAATACTAGTGAGGATGAATTCTCTCGGGATACTAATGTATCTCCTAATCTGGACTGGTATAGCCCATCCACACGGCTTATGGCCTGGCTTATGTATATCAAAGACCTTTACCCTATACCCCTTCTGGGTAGCATAGTAGGCGAATGCTGCTCCGGCAGGGCCTGCACCTATTACTACAAAATCCGTGGAGGACATAAACTGGCCCCCTTTCTCCTTAGGGAGGAAGACGTAGCTAGGCGAGTCTGGACCTTATATGTTCTGAGTCGATATGACCCAGCATAGCGTTTACGATGAACTCGGGGAGCATTCTCACAACCATGCTCTTATCTCTAAAAGTTTTATCAAGGAGCATGTGTGTACGAGTAATCATTTCCTTTATGAATTCCAGTGCTTTCTCGGCTCCGCCTCCATTTATCCAGCGGCGGAAAAGACGAAGCCCGGGTTCTTGGCTCTTCGCCGGGTCGGAGCTATCCCGTATGTCGTCGGCTACTTGATACATTATACCGATATTCTCTCCTATCTCTGACACAATGTCTAAGAGATCATATGCCTTCGCAGCTATGGCTCCAAGCTCTGCTGATAGCCTAAAGAGGGAACCGGTTTTCAGCCTAACCATTTCTATGTACATTGATGGGTCAACGGACTCCGGGTTATAGAATGCGTCTATTACCTCGCCTTTGGATATGTCGAGCCATGCGGCGACTGTGCGTAATAGTGCAAGCGACCCGTATCGCTGGTATACGATGTTTTGAGCGAAGGGTATTAGTATGTTAGATACCATGACTGTTTTTTTAATACCAAAACTTACCCATGCGGAACTCTTCCCACGCCGTATTGTGTCCTCGTCTATTATGTCGTCTAGGGCTAGGCTAGCTGCATGGACTAGTTCAACCGCCACTGCGGCGTCAAGGGCTTCGTCTATGTCGGCTCCAAGTGAGGAGGCTAGCTCTAGTACTAGGAACCCGCGTAGGCGCTTACCCCCAAGAGCAATATATTTAGCAACCGTGATTGCCCTTGACTCCGGTAGCTCCTTCAGCCTATCCTCTATAGCGGTGTCTATTCTAGTTTTTAGCTGACGCCATCTCTCTAATAACTCAGCATAAGTCTCTATGTCCTCTCTGCTCATTTGCTGCACCAATCTGCATCCCTGCAAGATATGCTTATTCTCCTAAGTGCTTCCCGGGGAGCTTGTTTCGCTCAAAGTAGATAATTCTATCCAAGTTATGCACCTAGTTCTCCTCCCCTCACTCTTATACCCTTTCCCTGAGCTAACTAACAGAGGGGGAACCGGATTGGGTAAAGCCAGGTTATCATTTCCTGACGCAAAATCGTTTTATAATATACTTGACTCTCTATCTAAAATAGTTGATGAGGTCAACATGACTATTACCAATGATGGTGTCAAGGCTGTAGCCATAGATCCCGCCCATGTCGCTCTAATAACAATAGAGCTTCCGCCAGAGAGCTTCATAGAATACGAGGTCGAGGATGAAGTACAGCTCGGCTTCAACGTTGCCAATGTGGCTAAGCTGGTTAAGCGGGGAAAGAAAGGCGATAAACTCGATATAGAGGTCACGGAGGATAAGGTGGCATGGTCTATAGTGGGAGCGGTGATTAAGAGATATAGGATAAACAATTTAGAGGTTCCTATACCCGAGATACCAGAGGCTCAACTCGAGTTTAAAATACGTGTAGCAATGATAGTAGATCCGTTCAAGAATGCTCTACGTGACGCCGAGGCAGTGGGGGATACTGTGGAGCTAGAGGCTCCCGATGAGTCTACGTTAATTATAAGAGGTGTTGGTACAGCAGTGGCTGAGACAAAGATTAGAAGCGATTCACCAGCAGTTGTGGAATTCAATATAGAGGAGACAGGTAAATCAGCCTATAGCATAGATTACCTAAAACATGTACTGTCGCTCACAAAGGTCGCAGATACAATCGTAATAGAATTCTCGCCAGATATGCCGCTAAGGCTCCAGTTTAAGCTACCCGCTGGCGGTAATGTAACGTACCTCTTAGCGCCTAAGGCAATATAACCTCGTACGGACTAGAACTATCTAATAACCGGGGTGATGAGCACGGTAACGACACCGGCTCATCGTAGCTACTAGGTGATGCAGAGGGCCAGGACATCTGACCCCAGTATCATTTCTTCAAGTACTTGATCACCATATCGGCTATATATGGTGCTGGATCCACCCCCGTAGCGCGTTGAAGCCCCCTCCAAAGAGGGGAGGCGTTTACCTCTATGACATAAAACTTATCCTTTGACTCGATAATATCAATACCGGCATAAAGTAGCCCTAAGAATTTAACAGAATCTATCGCGGCCTTCCTTATCTCTTCACGCGGGTGCGCTGGTATAGGCTTAGCTCCACGAGCTATATTTGTTTTCCATCCACGAGTTGCTTGGCGATACATTGATGCAACTATGTTGTCTCCCACAACAAATACGCGTAAATCCATATTATTTTCTTTCTCTATGTATTCCTGTAGATATATGGGCTGGTTTGACCGTAGAAGCACGTTTATTACGTGATAAGCTGTATCTATATCGCTTACACGAAAGGACCCGAGCCCAAGGCTGCCAATTATTGGCTTGATTACTGTTTCACCTGTCTCTTCGACAAAATGGAGCGCTATTGAGGGGTTCTCAGTGATAATTGTTCTTGGCACGGGGATTCCCTTGGAGGCAAGTATTCGGAGACTAGTGAACTTGTCCCGTGTGTTGAGGAGGCTGTTAACAGGGTTAACTATGAGTATTCCAGCATCCTCGGCTGATTTAAGTACAGCTATTCTAAACTGGTATCGCTCCATGGTCAGTCCTTGGCCAAGGCCGCGTACCAAGATAGCATCTATATCAGTGCATCTGCCTTGATACCTTATTGCACAATTATCTCCTATCTCAGCAGATATGTATGACCATAACATGTATATGGCCGTGGCGCCTTTCTCCGAGAAGGCTCGTAGCAGTCGTCTAGAACTCCACGATGGCTTAGGAGAGTAATGGAGTATTGCTATTTTTGGCATGGTTACTCATTCCCGCCTATCTTTGTGCAAACATTGTTTAGAACTAGTGATGCATACAATGGCGCGGTTAATGGGTCTGTGTGTATCACTAGCTCAGTTGTATCTATTTTCTGGTTGCTTGTGAAGGAGATTTTGAACTTTGCTTCTCTAACAATGTCTGATTCTATATCGGTTAGTAAAAATATAGCAGAAACTTTCCTAGGTTTTCTAAAGAATTCTTGTGATAAATGAGATAATATCGCAGATAAATTATATATTCTAATTGGTATTCCTTGTCTATATAGGCACCACTCAAATAAATAGGAGGCAGGCATTAGGGTAGGAGAGGAATAGACTATTGTATTATCATTATCCGAGTTTATTAAAGATGTAATTTTATTTATTATACTATCATATCTTTTTATAAGATCATCGTATACTTGCGATATATTTGTGTACTCGTTTATTATTCTTGTTTTTCGCACCTTTATATCACTGTACTTCCTTATAGTGATAACAACGATTTTTGACGCAGCAATAATAAAGCTTAGAGAGAAGGGTTTCTCGCTAACCTCTATTCGTGCCTCAGGTAGGTAAGGTGATAACGTTTCTGGCAAGGGAGTTGATACTAGTATAAGATCGTTACCCGTTAACCTCGTAGTTGTTGCTATCTTTGCCGCAATATTCTCTGTACCAGGTTCGCCGAACAATAGGATTAGTGCTTTTTCCTCGTGATACGGGAGAGTATGATATAGTATTTCTTCACCTGATACGAGGCGTATGTTTTTCTCAGTAAGTTGTCTAAGAGGCCAATAAACCAGCTCAGCGGAGGCGCGTGCAAGGCCCGCTCCGATAAACGCAATGTAGAGTGCATCATATTGTTGTAGTAGCGTCTCAGCTACTGTACCTATCTTATCTTCGATTTCACGCTCTATATTTGCAATTAAGTGCTGAGTTATAGCAGTGCTGTCTCTAGAGCGTTGCAACAACTACACAACCCGCTATCAGGTTCTTCTGGTAACCGGGGTATAAGCTCGTATAGTACTCGTTTCGCTTTTTCCGTGTTCTCCTTCATCACCTTGGTGACCTCCTCGGCTGTGACGGGGCGCTCTGCCCATACGTCATAGTCTGTTATAAGGGCTAGCGTAGCATAGCACATTTGTGCCTCGCATGCAAGATTTACTTCAGGTACAAGAGTCATGCCTATGATGTCTGCTCTGAATACTTCTCTCCATATCCTGCTCTCTGCTCTAGTAGAGAATCTTGGTCCCTCAATACATATGTATGTGCCTTTTTCGTGAACGGTATAGCCTAGATCACGGCTTGTTTCTATCAAAAGTCTTCTCAAATGCTCACAGAAAGGATCAGCCATGCTTATATGAGCAACAACTCCTTGATCGAAGAAGGTATAATCCCTTCTCTTAGTCATGTCTATGAATTGGTCGGGCACGACTAAGTCGCCTGGTTTGTAGTCCTCTCTCAGCGAACCTACAGCTGATACCGAGATAACCCATTTAACTCCAAGCGTTTTAAGCGCCCATATATTAGCCCTGTAATTTATTCTATGAGGAGGTATTCTGTGACCTCTGCCGTGTCTCGGCAGAAAGGCCACTCTTCGCCCCCTTAACGTACCAAGTATTATATAGTCGCTAGGTTCCCCGTACGGGGTGTATACCTTTATCTCTTTCACATCCTCTAATATGCCTGGATCGTATAACCCGCTTCCACCAATGATCCCTACATCGGCTCTTTCTCCCGGGCTAGGCGGAAACACGGTCTTAGCCAAGGGGCCTAGCACCGAATAATCTACTCACTTGTCTTTAGCCCTTAGAAATGTAGTGCTCTTCAATCCTTATTAGCGCGGTTTTACGGCTATAAAGCCATATACATCATCAACGTAACGTAGCACGATAAATCCTGCTTTTTCAAGCCT
>JALSNP010000006.1 GCA_026986935.1 Pyrodictiaceae archaeon
GCCTAGCGGGGCTCGTAGCCGGGCAGAAAGCCTAGCAATATAGCGGCAAGCTCTACGCTGCTACCAGGCATTGTTCCCCCCAGTCACCCTCCTTGAAGCAGACTCATGCTCCCGCGCCCGGGTCTAGGGGCGGTAAAGGCCTAAATACCGTAATACGTATCGCCCTCTCCCGGGGCCACACTGATCCCACTAGCACTCACCTGGATTTGTGCTAAGTAGCTATATTTTCTCCAAAGAGGTATGGTTGTGACCGCTTTCGCTGGGGAAATAAGGTCTTGGAGGATGTTAAGCTATTGGGGCCGGTGTATGAGACGAGCATAGAGATAGACAAGAGCTATGATTTCCACCATACCGCGATGACCTATAGCTTCGGGTGGATGTACGACGGTATTGTGCACCGGATAGAGCTTTGCAGAGGCTCTATAGCCGTAGTATCAGAGAAGGAGGGCACGCTACACCTGCAGGTATACAGTGAGCGTGGTAACAATTGCTGGGAAGAGAGCATTAGGGGGGTAGAGAAGCGCCTCGGGGCCAGGGAGCGCCTCGAAGCATACTGGGAGAAAGCCCGCCAAGACCCACTCGTGGGCGGAGTAGCTGAGACAATGCCTGGGCTAAGGCTCAGAACCACTAGTATCTGGCTCGCTTTCCTCATAGCGGTTTGTCAGCAAAACGCTAGTTTCAGGCAGGGCTGGGGGATGCTTTACCGCCTCCACCGCCTAGCGTCGCGCAGGTTATCGGCGCGCGGCATGGGGGTCTATCTCGAGACGCCACAGCCCAGCAGCCTTAGCCTCGACTTGCTAAGAAGAGCTGGTCTAGGGTACCGGGCGAGAACAGTCATGGAGGCTATTAGGCACCGTGTACATGAGCTGAGCTGCAGGGAGGTGGATAGGGCTAGGGAGGTAAGAGGAGTTGGCAACTATACGCTCTCGCTCATAAAGCTACTAGCCTGCCGAGACTATAGCGCGCTCCCTCTTGATAGGTGGCTTAAACGCTTAGCCTCAGAAGCATACAATGTACCAGAGTCGGCCGTGGATACGGAGCTTCATAGGAGGTTCGGCAACTACGTGGGATTAGCTGCGCTACACACCACGATAGCTTTTGACGCAGAGCCGATATCAAGGGCTCTTAGGAGGCTGAGGGAGGGAAGGAATAAACCTGGGCTAGTGGAGCCCTCTCCCATATCGCTTTGGAGACACACTCCTCCATGAAAAAGAAAGCTAGTCTCTTGAAATATACTTGCTGAGCAGCTTTGCCAGCGGTGGCAGGATCCTTGTCTGTACGTATAGCGTGGTAGGGCCATGAACCTCTATGACAAAGCCCTCGCCGCCGAATAGGAACGACTTGAGCCCCCCAAACTTCTTCACATTATACTCGGTGGCTGCCGGCATTGCCACGAAATGATAATTATCAACAGTTATTTTCTCCCCGGGCTCTACTTCTATGCGCCTAATGGCCCCGTAGCTCGATATCCAGAGAACCCCGTGGCCACTAGCCTTGAGCCAGAAAAGCTCGCCCTCGGTTATTAGGCCTCGGAGACCAGTAAACTTAGCGCTAACATCTATGTCCCCGCTATGGGCTAGGTAACTTGTATCCTGTATTATCCACTCATCGCCCCGCAGCTCTATAGCGTCTATATCGCCCGGGGTTGGGGGGACGAACCATATCTCCGCAGCGCTTCGGGCCCTATACCTGTTTATGAAGAAGCTCTCGCCGCCTAGGAGCTTCCTCGCCAAAGCGCTGCCTATACCGCCACTACTTGTCTTCACCTCCACGTCGCCCCGCATAAGCATAAGCGCTCCCGGCTCCGCGTAGACCTCCTCACCTGGATCAAGCAGTACGCGTAGAACAGTATAGGCTGGGCCGTTCTCCTTAAACCATTTCAATACATGGGGCACCTCGAAGCCGTAGTCTTCGCCAATAATAGTAGTCCTAAGGAGTTATTTGATAACTATTTCTATCTAAACCGACATATATATTTCCACGTGCTCGCTGCTAGTACTACTCTGGTAAGAGGCATGGATCAAGAAATGCTCATAAGTCTTGGCGTACCGCTTCTAGATAAGCTCCTCCCCAAAGGGATATGGCGCAATAGCTTCGTCCTAATAGCGGGAGAGGGGGGCACGGGCAAGACCTACATATTACAGCAAATAGCTGCAAGTATTCTTCAAAGAGGAGAGCCAGTTATCTACCTAGCCTTGGACGATGACCCCGCGGATATAATTGCGTCGCTAGAGCTTCGAGGGATAGAGCTAAAGCGATTCCTAGAGGAGGGAAGGCTAGTCTTCATAGATGGGTATGGTGGCCGATACGGCTACGAGACAGAGGCGCCAGTAGCTGAGCGCTTGAGAAGCCTAGACATACACGCCGCTGTATCGACTATAACAAGGGTGCTGGACTCTAACAAGGTAAGCAATAAGGGGGCAATAATACTTGATAGCTTGAACCCCTTCTTCCAATGGCACGACACTAACATGGTCTACGACTTCGTCAATATGCTCAGAATACTCGTAGCGAAGAAGAGGAACATACCAGTCTTCGCTACCCTGCATACGCCTACACAACTATACGCTGATATAGCGGCGACAATGGAGTACATGGTTGACGTGTTCATTGTGACCCGGTACCATGCAGCGGCTATGGAGGCTGGCTACTCTGTTAAAGAGATCCTAGTGAAGAAGGCGAGAGGGGTCCCAGTCGCCTACGGCTGGGTACCGTTCATGATAACCGATAAGGGCCTAGAAGAGGTTCGTATAAGGGTTCGATTGCCTGGGCAAGCAACAGCCTCGGGTCAACAATAATAAGTTAGGAAGCCAAGGGTTTACCAAGTACCTAGAGCTAGGCTCGCATCGGATTAGGAAAAAGAAAGTTGGAAGAGCGTGTGCCTCTCCCCCGGGACCTGGATTCACGTGTTTTCTCCTAGCCCTATTAGTTAAACACTTAGTGCTTATGGGGATGTGTTAGCATAGCCCTAAGGTCTCCTAGCGACTATTCTGGCATAGTACCGGGGCTTCGCCAATACTAGGGCGTGTCCGGAGAGGTGGTATGGAGACTTGGTTAGGAAGATCGCGGTGAGAAAGATACTAACCGCTACAAGAGCTATAAGAACAACGTATCTGGTGTCATCGGTATCGCTTCTATTATCCATTGTTGGTATCATTCTATACTTTGTCACGGGCTCGGATGTAATACTCATGGAGGCCTTGATTTGGCTCGTAGAGGCTATGTCTTTTGGTGGATTAGCTGTGGCTTTCAAGATAGCTGCTTCGCGCGCTCTCATCTATCGTACAAGGTACGAGGTTTTGCGCCTCGAGTCATTGGCGGTCCTTGTGACCTCTTTTGTCGCGCTTGTTGTAACGGTTCTCGCTGTGCTGAGAAACATTGTCAGCGGCCATACTGGTTTAACCCCAGTAGGGTTCTCGTCATACTTGTTCATTAGTGGTGCAGTGAGCCTTGTGCTTGAAAGGGTTGCGCAGAGGGGTTTGCGCCGGATAGGCTTGAGAATAGTCAGTATTAGGGCTATTGCGGAGAAGCTGAGCCTGGACTTCGTACTAGAGCTGGCCGGCGGCTCTGCAATAGTCTTATCGAATATTCTTAGAAGTAGCTTGATCGAGAGAATAGTATCTGTTGCCATGGGGATCTATGTGTCCTACGGGGTTATAGGTATCGCGCGTGAAGCAGTGCAACACCTCATAGGTATTACACCACATCATGTCTACAGGGAGATTAGGGCAAAAGTACTAAGCTCTGTTAGAAGAGCGACAAGGTACAATAGGATCCGTCGATTAAAGGTGGAGAGCTACGGCACCTTCTACGAGGTCGAGCTATGGCTTGAAGCCCCTCCTGGAATGACCCTTGGCACAGCCCATAGGGAATCCATGCGCATAGCTCATAGAATTATACATGAGGTACCAGAGGTCCTGCGGGCTCTTGTAGTGTTCGTCCCAGCTCGCAGAACCAGCGCGCCACCACGTAGCATGAAGCGCTACGCGCGTAGAAGGATAGCGGGTAAGAGTAAGGGCAGAGAAGAGGACAAAAAGGCTTAGAAAATGATATGATTGAAGCAAGGCGGTAGGAGAAAGTCCTGCTACTTGCTCATAATGCTTAGCCACTGGGTTAGCCAGTTCTCAAGATTCTTTGATACCTGCTCCGGGGGTAGCAAGGTGTTCGCTAAGACGTCTACATCTTTCTCCGTTAAAGCGTACTTGTAGAACACTGGTAGTGGTACACCCGGTCTAGCTGGTAGCATCCACTGGTTCTCCGGTATGAGGCTCTGAACCTCTATGCTCAGAAGCCAGTCCACGAACTTCTTTGCGGCCTCGGTGTCCGCGCCCCGGATGATGGCGACACCCTCTACCTGTACCCAGCCGTATTTCTTCCCGTTAAGAACCAGTACTGTCGCGTTAATACTAGGCTTCATGGGTTCTCCGTGTCTTAGCTTCTCCCACGCGCTGTAAGCAGGGTCTGTCCCATAGCTCACCACTATTGCCCGTGGGCTCCCTTTTCGCAGAAACTCGTTGAACGCGTCGCTCCACGAGCCGAGAACTAGTAGCTTATTGTTCTTCATCTCTTTCCAGAGATTCTTCCAGTCAACTCCAGCCTTGTTCGCCAGGGCTATTGTGTAGAGGAGGAAGTTGAGCCCAGGACTACTCTTAGTGGGATCCTCTGCAACAATCCTCGGAGCTAGCTTCACCAAGTCGTTGAGCGTGACACCGTTCTTCACCATTGCTAGCTCGTTCTTGGTTAGCCTCGAGGGGTCATAGACTAGTGCTATTAGGCCATAGTCTATGGGTGTTACACAGTTAGTGGGATCAAGAGCCTCTGCTAGCTTCTTATCAGCGAGCGGTGACAGGTAGCACTCGATCATGTGGTTATTCTTGAGCTCTACTACGAGCAGGCTATCAACACCTATGAGGACGTCGGCTGTCTTTATGCCCTTCTTGTACTCAGCTATAGCCGTGGTCACCATTGTACGGGCATCATCGAATTTGCGCACATCAACCTTTATCCCAGTCTCTCTCTCAAAATCCTTGACTAGCTTATCGAAGAGTTTCGGATCCGAGCCCCACGCCATGAAATCACTATAAACATATACTTTTAGCTCATGCTTCCTAGGGGTAAGCGTTGTTGTAGTAGTAATCGTGGTTGTCTTAGTAACCACGCCCTGGCTCTGGGGCAGCGTAACAGTTTTCGTCTTTACACCCTTGGTGCCTGCCCCGACATAGTATCCGAGAACACCAGCGATAACCGCAACCACTATAATAGCTATGACTAGCTGGCCACGGTTCATCCCAGTTCACCCCCCTTGCCCACGGATAACGGGTTGTACAGGTTTCTCTAAAATAGGTTAACTTTAACCAAATAACCAGGTTATAGGAGAGCAACGAGGCACATGGGACACGGGGAGAGAATAATATACAT
>JALSNP010000007.1 GCA_026986935.1 Pyrodictiaceae archaeon
AAGAAGGCTGCAAACATAAGAGGCTTCAAGTACATACACCTCCACGCCCCCTGCCCCGTAGGCTGGAGATTCGACCCAAGCCTAACAGCAAAAATAGCCCAACTAGCAGTAGAAACCGGGGCATGGATACTATACGAGTACGAGAACGGCAGGCTAAGACTCAACCCGCCAAGCAACAGGCTAATAGACCCAAAGAAGAGAAAACCAATAGAAGAGTACCTCAAGCTACAGGGAAGATTCCGCCACCTCCGCCCAGAGGACATAGAAATGATCAAGAAAGAGATCGAGACAAACTGGGAAGACATCATAAGAGCACTACGAGTACAAGGCGACCTCTAACCATACACCGCGTGGCCCCCACTCCTACACAGTTTTAGACAACAATTCAATCCGCCCTACTTCTACCGAGTAAGTACCTTGAAGAATCATTAGTAGACGCCATAGAAAACAATAACGAAAGCCTTGTCTCGAGGCACGGTGGATGATCGGAGGAGCTGAGCCTAGAACGGTTCGCTGATACGTGAAGCGACTAGGGATAGGGAAAGGGTCTACTCTAAACAGCCGAGACTCCGAAAAGATAATCCCCGGGCTAAGAAGGCTCTTGCTAAGAAAAACACTGGCGATAGTCTACCAGGGTACCCCGTGTCTCTCTAACAACCTTCTAGAATAGATTACCATGAACACCATAGCTAGTAATGACACCGTAAAGCCCATGGTCGAGAGAAGAGGTTCAGGTCCAGCGTGTAGGTATTGTGAAGCAGCCATATCGGCTCCGTGCTTTACGGCTTCGTAGAGAAGCCCAGGGGCCGCGTGAAGAGGAAGCAATGCCACTAGCGATACGAATACTAGTTTTACTACTGTCCCGTGCCCGGATAACAGCGCGGCGGACGCTATTAGAAGCGCGGGAACAATGTATATAGATACTATAGTTAATAGGATAGACTCGTAGAACAGCTTACGCTCTACCATTATGGTTGCAACCATTGTGTAGAGCATTGTCTCAGCCACTACAGCAACCAGTGCAGTAAGATAGACGAGAGCAACTGGGCCCGGGCCTCTCCACCCAGTCCATGGATTAGCAAGCCCTACGACTAAGAGAGGGGATAGAGCCGTAGAGGCTACGATAACTGTCAGAAGCATATGCGACCTAAGCAGTTCACTAAGAAGCCTTGTCCTAGACCCCGTGGCGGCGCTATACACGCCATACACGCCAGTGCGCCCAATCTCGTGCAATACGCTGGCATAGAGGGTAACTAATAGCACGACTAATCCATGAAGCATTATTGAGGGGGGAGCAACAAACATTGCCAAGCCAGACTCTATAGAATCGTAAGGAGCTAGTATTAAAACCCGTTTAACATGGCTAGTGAGCTTTGGTGCAACCTTTCTAGTGGCGTCTAGTAGCCCCGAAGGAGTCTTTATCTGATCCCCATAACCCAGTGCGCGTAGGGTTGAGAGAAGATCCCTAAGCCCCGGGGGCCGCCATGACGAATAATAGTACCCAATAACCGGGATTATCACCGCTATGCTTAGCACTAGTAAGGCAAGCCTAGCACCACTATACAGTATCAGCGTTCTCTTCAATAAAGCTCCCCTCCTGTCAACGCTACATATATATGCAGGAGCAGCGTGTCAGAAAGTATGTCCTCCTTAGTAAACTCTGCCCCCTTACAGCTTGTTAATCGATAGTATCTATTTCCTAGGAGTAGTTGTTCCCCCCGCCTTGACCCCCTTGAGGCGCTGGATGTACCACCGGGACTGATGCTTTCTAAGCAAACGTGCTCGAGGCTATTCAATAACTCCCTTGTAGGCTCAACATATAGTCTTCCATCATATATTGTTGCTATATAGTCGAAAACAGGGACCATACGCCTATTAACTATATGACTAGATATAACTAGGACCCCGGACTTGTTGCTCTTATAATAATCGATTATCATATCTAGTAAACTGTCAACAGAGTATGCATCCAGGTTAGCAAAGGGCTCATCAATAAACATGCAATGCGGAGACTTATCAGCCATCGAAGCCATTATAGCGGATATGAATAATTTCTTAGCCTCGCCCATCGAAACACTGCTAAACCGTCTCTCGAGAAGCCTATCAACATTAAGCCTCATAGCAATATTTTTGAGCCGCTCTTTATCACAGCCCCCTAAGAACCTATAGAGAGTTAACGCGGTAAACGAGCTCCCCCTTGGATTACCCTCTGGTACATATAGGCTAGGGCTCTGACAAGCCACGCTCCCTTCGTCAGGAGGTAAGAGACCAGCACTAATCCTAATTAGTGTAGTCTTCCCGCTACCATTAGGCCCAATCAGTAAAACACTACCCTTGCCTAGAGAGAACCGCACCCCGGATAACACCCTCTTTCCACGAAAGCTCTTTGTAACATTCTCCAGAATGAGCACCTCATTCACCTCTCCTCCCACGCACAAGGTAAAGTACCGAGAACAAGACTAGGAGAACACCAGCAACTGTAAAGTAAGGAGGATAGCTTGGCTGCTCTCTAGAAACATAAGGTGCATCAACCTCCAGAAAACCGCAAAGGCTGCCAAGCACATACCTATGAAGTATAATCTTCTCTCCACGGCCTAGGAGATACTCTATATCAACTAGGATCTTCTTCTTACCAGCCTTAATAGCCTTAGCAACCAGGTAGGCATCTATTACTGAACTAGAGCTACTCGTGTTAAAAAACAATGATATAAAGCTCGTAGAGTTCCTAAAACGCTTTGCCAGAACCCTGGGCTGAGGAGAGCCCTTACCGGGCAGAAGCCCTGTTATTTCAAAGTCTTGGAGCGTTATGTTAACGATTACGGGTATTCTTATCCCCTTAGCCTTCGCGGTATAGTTATTGTAGACTATGTCCAGTTTAATGAAGTCGCCTAAATTAATATACGGTACGTAAATATTTATTACATCAAGACGTGGTAGCCCGAACCTAGATGGAAGAAAAACAGCTTTAATACTATCAAGCAGAGAATCATTTACCCCTATGACATAACTATGCCCAGTAATATTAGGAAGAGATGTCTGCAAACCTACCGGATTCATATAAGAGATACGCACCAAGCCGCCAAGCCCATGGTCTCTCAGTATCCTTACAGGTGGTAATATTTCGAGAAACTGGCGCAAAGTAAAATTATTACCACTAATCCCTACCCGGGAAAGACATGATCTCTCATTGCTAGTTATTATGCTGGCAACACTTCTATTAATAATACTAAACATGTTGAACTCAATTAGATAGCTCTCATTATCTTCTCGGATTCTTAGTCCAAGCCTCCTAATCTCACCTAGTATCTTGGAGGACTCTCTGCCGAGACACCTCTTATCGACTATTAGTTTAGCAAAACCATATTTCATAACAATTAGCTTGAAACCCCTAGACTCGCATAACAGCTTATAAGAATGTCCCTCCACGACTACGCTAGATAATGCAAAGAAGAGATAGAAAACAATTAAGACTAATGCAACACTCCTCATCCTAGATCAACCCCAAGTACCTCTATCAGCTTTATGAGCAAAGGTATTATGATTATCAAGATGCTTTGTACTTTTCTGGCCTCTGTGACGGGGGACATACCAGCTAGCTAATGGTACGCCGTTCTGATTCTTATAGACTACAGCAGTTGTAAAGACGGTTCTATATCTGATTATATGTTGAGAACATTGTGGTGTCTATGTTCGCTGGATTACCAGCAGGCTCGGCTTTATATGTACATCTCCGGGTTTTATAGCTAAGACCAGCTTGTCCCACGGTTCTATTCTGTTCGAGCTTTGATGCAGTGCACACATGTATATTAGTGGCAGGCATGCTTGCTACTACAATAAATATTATAACTAATATTATTGCTAGGATACTTAGAGGTTTACCCATTATGTCTCAGCCAAATAGAGAATAAGCACAACTAGTTTATAGCATTATCTGAGAGAGCGAACTATAACACGCGTTAATACCTCTGTACTATTCTATGGTCCCTGTTCTATTCCTATAGAATAAAACCGTGCTATTCTATAGCCTAGGCACTTACGGGTATTATATCGGGGTGTAGTTTTGCGCCGTGGTTCCTCTATGAATTATTCCTCGTAGCCGTATTGTTTTCTCAGCTTCTTAGCTGCTTCTGCTATTGAGCGGAGTTTCTGTCTCGCAATCTCTCTTGGTAGTCTTTTGAGACCGCAGTCTGGGTCTAGGTAGATCTTCTCCGGGCCGAGTATGTCGAGCTTCATTAGCCTCTCCACTGCGTCTATTATCTCCTCCACTGTCTCTACTCTGAGCGTGTGCACATCCACTACCCCGTAGCCTAGCTCCTTGTTGAACCCGTACTCCTTGAGGTAGGGGAGTAGCTTGAAGTCGGAGTTCTTGAACTCTAGGTCTATCTGGTCCACGGGGAACTCGAGGATGTAGGGGATTAGTTTCTCTATTCTCCCGAAGCATATGTGGACGATCTTCTTGGCCTCTATGCCCTTCAGCATTATCTCCAGCGCTTCCCTGACCAGCTCAGCTTCCTCCCTACGAGGCCTCGCTGGGAGAGCGGGCTCATCCACTTGCACGTACTTGGCCCCGCGCTTCACGAACTCCTCTATCTCGTGGCGGAGTACACGGGCCATCTCGAGCACTAGTTCCCTCCTATCCCCGTAGTAGGTGTCGAAGCTCCAATCAACCATCGTGTAGGGCCCGGTCAGTATAGCTTTCACCGGCCTGCCCTGCGATATGCTCTGAGCATACTCCCAGTCCATGACAGCCATCGGGGCCTGGTACCCGATCCTCTCATAGACCACGGGTTTGCGGAAATACACGTTATCGAATATCCTCACCCAGTCCCCTATCCTGTACCCCTTGAGCCTCTCAGCGAAGTACACAACCATGTCCTCGCGGCTCTGCTCACCATCACTAAGTATATCGACCCCAGCCCACAAGTAGTCCTCAACAACCTTCCTGATAGCGGGCTTAACCCTCTCATGGAACTCCTCTTCGCTTATAACTCCTTTTCTACGAAGCTTTATCGCCTCCTGGGCCTCCGGCATCTTCGGGTAACTACCAACAACGGTTACAGGGAAGGCTTTCGGGACACGGTACTCCTGGGCCAAGACGAGCCTCCTCGGGCTCAGCTACCTAGGTAACGCCCCAGTTATATTCCCTATCCATACTACCCGAGGCCGCCCATGGAGCGGTGAATCGCTTCCCCGGTCTCGGTAAGGAGGAGTCCTCTCCCCCGGAGAGGATGGGGTATGAGCGGCGTTCTGCGCGAGAACAAGGAGACGTGATATACTATGGCGGCGCTCCTTAGGCAGTGGTTATTGAGCTATGAGTGTCCGAACAATGTACTGCTCCCATGCCCTGGGCTAATCTATGGTTGCTTGCTTCCCTATTACGAGCTCCTCTTGCGCCTCCCTTGCGGCCTTTAGTGCTTC
>JALSNP010000008.1 GCA_026986935.1 Pyrodictiaceae archaeon
TTTTGTCGCGAATGCTGGGAGCCACTAAGCCTCTATGAGCTGCGGAACACTGCCAGGTAGCCTCTCAATAACCCTACTCTCACCGTCTTCTCTCTGAACCTCTATAATCTTATCAGCAGCCTCTTCAAGCTCGCGCTCATGCGTAACGACTACTAGTTGAGCTAAGCCAGTAGCCTCTAACCCGTGCCTAATTATGGAGATAAGTTCCCGTCTCCTCTCTTCATCGAGGTGCACAGTGGGTTCATCCATTATCATAAACTCTATATGCTCGCCGATAATTCTTGCAAGAGCAAGCCTATAGGCTATAGCAAGCGCTATGCGCTCACCACCGCTGAGCATTTGGATGTTTTTCTCCCCGTTCCTAGTAACGAGGTAGACGTTATAGTCTTCATCGAGCTTTATGTAGTCAAAGTCTATATTGAACTCGTGAAGCATCTCAGTAAGGCTTTGCTCAAGCCTCTGCCTCGCAGCCTCCCGAACAACTCTTGGCAGACCCTGTGGGCCAAGAACCCTCCTTATCTTCTCTAACGATTTCAGAGCATTTTTATGAGAATTAACCCTATCCCTAAGCTGATTAACCCTATTCTCTAGCTCCTCGGCCTCTTTCTTCTTATTCCTAAGCGCTTGTACATAGCCTTCAAGCTTATCAACATCGCTTTTAAGCGCTGACAGCTCCTCCTCTTTTTCTTCAAGCTCTTTCTTTTTCCTAGAAACTTCCTCTACGAGGCTAACATAGCTCCTCTGCAAAGGATCCAGCTCCTGTAACCGGGTCTCCAGCTCCCTTACCCTATCTATCAAAGCCTCTCGTCGCTCTTCAAGCATTTGGAGCATCTTCACTTTTTCCTTTAACTCAGCATACCTGGTTGTAAACTTCCTAATTTCGTCCGAGAGCTCCTTTGTACTCGGTAACCTGTCTAGCCTAAGCTCTTTTACGATATGCTCTAGCTCACTGATTTTCTCCTCGAGTTTCTCGCGATTCTTTCTAAGCTCTTTTTCTAGCTCTCTAAGGTTTTCCTCTTCACGTTCAATGCTCTTGTACCGGAGAAGATACTCTTGAAGCTCGTTTATCCTCTCCTCGGCTTCTTGGTACTCTTTATAAGAAGCATATACTTCTAAGAGCTTAGACTTCTTCTCTCTAAGCTTCCTCTCATACTCGTTCAGCTCGGAAAACAAGTTGCTAACGGATCTATGAGTGACCTCAACCTCTCTAAGCAAGCTCTCAGCATCTGATAGTACATCGCTCAGCTTCTCTAATTGCTTTGAGACAGCGACATATTTATTATATATTTCTCGTTTTTTGTACTCTAATTGCTCTTTATCCCTTCTAAGCCTAATTATTAGTTGAATACGTTCATCCTCGCTAAGAGGCCTGCCACAAAGCGGACAAACCCCTTTCGCAGTGCTTAGCTTTTCTAGCTTATCTTTAAGCTCATTAATTCTGTTCTCAATAACAGCCAGTGCAGAAGACAGTTTTTCTTTCTCCTTGGTAAGATTCTCCCTCTGCATCGAAAGGGTCTCGAACAAGCTGCGAGCAGCGTCTAGTAACTCGTCAATACTAGTAGGTGGCTCAAATGGCAGTAGTAACTTAGCTTTCTCCCTAACGTTCCTAACCTCTTCCTCAATTCTATTCCTTATTTCGCCTATTTTTCTCTCTATCCTCTCTATTTCCTCTTTAATCAAGTAGTACTCGTTCACGACCTTTCTATTCTTTTCTAAGAAGCTCTTAAGGTTCTCATACTCCTTTATATAGGGCTCTAGGCGCTGCTTCTCTGAGACAATCTCACGTAAACGGTTAATCCTCGTCTCTAAGCGCTCAATGTCTCTCCTAAGAGGCTCTATATCCATTAATAATGATAAGAGCTGCTCCTTCCTCTCAATCAGAGGAAGCCTTCTCTCATACTCTTTAAGTTCTTCACGAGCACTCCTAAGCTCAGATACCTTTAACTCTATATCGCGTAGCTCCTGGACAATCCTACTATACTCTTCCTGTAATGTTCTAAGCTCTGATAATCTCTTCTCAAGCTCTAATAACTTTGCATCCAGTTCTTCAACCTCTTTCCTAAGATTATTGTACTCTTTCTCATGTATTTCTAGCGCTTTCTTTTTTTCCGCGAGCTCCCTCTCTATTCTATCCAGTTCTGATAGCTCTTTCATCATTTGTTTAAGTCTCTCTTCTTCTCTTCTAAGAGTATCCTCTTTATACCTTAGCGACTTGTTCACCAAGCGTATTATGTCCGATAACCTTTCATGAGCCTTCTCTATCGCTTTCAGTCTCAGAATAGTATTAATTAGTTCTAAGCGTTTATCCTTATTCACTAATATATCCTCTATTTGTCCCTGCCTCGTGATAACAAGCCTCTCAACTATTGATGGGTCTAGGCCAAGTATTTTCTTCAGCTCTGATCCTACCGTCGAGGTTGTTGTTGCTAATGGCTTCATCTTGCCATCAATGATCTCAAAGAGCCTGGTCTCGGTCCTACCCTGCCTTGAAACCATTTTTTGGACGCGATACACTCTGCCTCTATGAGCAAAATCTACTGTTATCCTTGCGAAATGAGAGCCTAATCTTATTATGGCTTCTCTCTTGCTACGCGGATCCCTGCTATGTGTTCCGAAGAGCGCGTAAGTTATTGCGTCTATTATGCTTGTTTTACCAGCCCCGTTTGGGCCTACTATTGCTATTACTCCTTTACCGAGGTTAACTAGGCTCCTCCTATGTATTAGCACGTTTTCAAGTTCTACGCGCTCCACTATCATTGCGCGTTACACCTCGATGTTGAAGTATTTTTGTAATAGTTTCTCTGCTTGGTCTAGGGCAACTTGTTTCGGCTCCATGCTTAGGGCGTCAATTAGTTCGAGCGCTAGTTTTGCAAGGTCCTCGTTCCCCAGCATCTCTTTTAGTATTTTGTAATGATCTATACTCGACGTGCTTTCTTGCACCGTTCTGGGGAGCGAGGTATCTATTGTAGTTGCCTGTATTCTTAGCGTGAGGGTGTGTGGGCGTAGCAGTTTTTCTATAGTATCGTATATTGTTGTTTTTTCCCTTTTTGGTATATTCTCTATAATTATATGTACTATTGGTTTCTTTTTGGATCTAAGGCCGGCCTTTAGTATTTCCTCTCGTATACTGGCTAGAAAGGTTTTAAACTCGTTAGCCTCCCTATAGAGGTGGCGGTAAACTAGCTGAGGCCTAGTACTATTTAGCTTTACTCGCTCGCTCGATACTGTACGCTTCCTAGCTATCTCGGCGATAACCACGTAGCGGTAGGGTTGCTCCTCTGCCTCGTCACGCCTAAGAGCCTCAGGAGAGCCTGGATAGATTACAGCGCTTTCCCCGAGCACGTACTTCCTATAGACATGTATATGGCCTAGGGCATAGTATGAGTAGCCCTTAGGTAGCTCGCCTAGCTCAAGCTCGTAGTCCGGGGAAACGTTGCGAAGAGACTGGTGCAAGATCAATACCGAGGGATAATCGCTGCCCTGTCCAAGTCTTACCAGTGCCTGTAGGAGCTGCTGCCTAGCGCCCGGGCCCTTAATGTTACGAAAACCTGAGACTCTTAGCTTACCCCTACTTGTGCGGAGGTCTCTTTTCTCAGGCTCTCTTAGTCCAAGAATGTGGAGAAGGCCTAGGCGCTCCAGCACCAATAATGGTGGAAGAACTCTTCTCTTCGGTATATCGTGGTCGCCTGGGACCACTACTAGTGGTATGTCTTTCTCCCGTAGCCGTCTTAGATGGTTTATAGCATGATAGTATGCCTGCGGGGGAGGGCTTACTGAGTCAAAGAAGTCACCGCTATGGATCACGGCATCTACGTGCTCTCTTATGGCTATATCGACTATCTCCCCAAAAGCATCATAAACATCCATTTCTCGCTCCGATAACCCGTACTGCCTATGCCCTAGATGCGTGTCCGAAGTGTGGAGTATCTGGATGCTATCCAAGACGCTAGGCCCCCTCTTCCCTAGAGATAGCTACTGAAGCGTAGTACCTCATAACATTGAGGACCAGAGATCATTTACATCGATACCCCCCATCCTTTGCGCCGAGCTAAGCCATTCTGACACAACGTCTATATCTGAGCCCCCGAAACGACCCTCAAACAAGTCTATCTTAACGAGTGCTGGTATCCTTATCGCAGGGCCGACTATTATTGCTTCACCGATATTGAGCGAGGGTAGGTGCGCTAATAGGTCGTCGCTAAGCCTTTCACTCGCCGCCTGTATGTATCTTTGATCGCTCGGCTCAACTATTTTCAGTATTATCATTGTGTTTGCCTGGCTAAGTATATCCGCGTCAATGTTCTTTGGCCGCTGGCTCACAATAACTAGTCCTAGCCCGAATTTGCGCCCCTCCCTCGCTATCCGGGCCAACCAGTACTTGGATAAGGTGTCCTCGTCGCGTGGAGCCAGTATATGAGCCTCCTCTATTACGAGGAGAACAGGGTACGGAACCCTACTAGCTCCACTAACTCTATGCTTTTTACGCTCCGCTAGGAGTATGCGGAGCATGTGGCTAACTACTACATCTGCAGCATCCCTATCAACCTTGCTCAGGTCAACTACGTTCACGTGACCAGGCTTTATAAGGGATACTAGATCGGGGGCAGCGTCATCTATTATCTCGGAGTATCTGTCAAGGAGGTTGTCTATCTTGTTTTGAAGAGCTATAGCGGCTACCGCCTCCTCTCTCCTAATCCTGCTACTACCTATTTTCCCTAGTTCGTCGCGCAGCTCTGAGAAGAAGCTAGAGGTATGCTCATCCCGCTTGCTTAGTGCCTCTAGAGCCTTTCTAAGCACTCTCTCCTGGTTATAGAACCTCTTCTCGACACCTAGAAGGGTCATTATCTCCTGTACACTAAGTGTCCAAGGACTAATCTTCGCCTCAATCACGTTTAGCTTGCCTCGGGCTATTGTGGACCCAGCGTACTCTCCATGAAAATCAAATATCACTATAGTGGCGTTTATCCTTGACAACCTATCTGCGAGAACAGCGACAGTATTGCTCTTACCAGCACCTGTGACGGCTAGAATGGCTGTGTGCCGAGTTACTAGCATGTTGACATCAAGGTAGACGGGTACCTCGGGTCTAGTGGCGAGCACCCCTATTTTCACATAACGGGGCTCAGTACCGCCAAATATCTTCATCAATGTATCGCTAGGGGCTTGGTAGACCCTAGCTCCTGGGAGAGGAGGAAGCCGGGGAATTCGAAGACTATGTACATCGCCTATAAGCCGGGCACTACACTCGAAATATATGTCATCGGCGTTTTTCGGGCCAAATAGCCTCTCTAAGACCAGAGGATCATACACATCCTGCATCGCGGAGAGCGTTATGCTCCGCGTTCCAACGTTCTCTACGAAGCCTAGTAAGAAGCCATTACGGTGCTCGATGAGGACGT
>JALSNP010000009.1 GCA_026986935.1 Pyrodictiaceae archaeon
GAGCCGCTTGAAGCGAGATATCTAGCAGTATTAGGGGCAGGTTTTCCTCCGAGAGAGAAAACTATACCTCAGTCAAGCTCAACGCTTCTAGGTAACATAAAGCTATTGTTATCATACATATATAATAATTACTTATACGTATGGATTACGGGCTCTAACTCGCACCTCTTTACACAGGATAACTTCGTGGCCGTACTCGTGTATAAGTGGGACAACTTACAACCCCTAACAAGCCTTTGGAGATTCTACGACGGGGTAAAAGCAAACAACATTGCTTTAAGCAAGGATTACAAAGTAGTAGCTTTCGCCTCATCATCAGGAATCTACATAGCTTTAAGAGCAAATAACACCTACTATTTAGCATGGAGCCTGCCCACGCAACACCCTATAGAATCTATAGATATAGTAAAATATCACAATGCATATCTATTACTAGCGGTGAGCATGGGCGGCTATGTAGAGATAGCAAGTATTCAATACAGCCAGGCCCCCCTACTCTACACTATCGCGCCCGATAACACGCCATGGGTTCAACTAAGCAACGCTAACGGCGGATATTTTGGACTAAATAAGGCCCTATACGCGGTGTTCACATCAAGTAAAGGAGTCACTATACTGACCAATATCGATAAACTCATAGATAATAAGATCATAATCAACAACATATACGACTACATAGTAGGATACACAACTATAACAGCATATAATCCTGACGGGAAAGTAGTCAAGAACTACGTGGTTAGAGCAAATCTCACCTACAATAACATGACATTGTTCAGTACAGTCACTAGGACATCCAATGGCACCGCAAAAATACCTTGCATAAGCTATGGTGTTACAAGGATCTTGATAGAGCCCCTTAACAAGAATCTTTACAAACCCGTAATCGTTACAATAAATTGTAGCAAAGTGGGTATAAGATACGATGATGTGAACGTAACGCTACCCTATGTTTACCATAAGCTAGTAATACATCTCATAGACTCTTACTCTGGTAAGGCACCACTGCAACAACTCAACATCACGATAATCGATATCCAACATAATAGGAGTATTAGCGTACAGTACCCGGCTAAAGCTAAATCAATTACTATAGGAAGGCTCCTGCCCAGTAACTATTCAATAAAGATTATTGATCCACGTGGCGTGCTATACGTAAACAAGGAGGTAAGAGTAAACCTAATCAGTGATAAAGAGCTATTTATTAGTATTGATAGGAAGCCCGCTATTACGATAATAAGACTGATTCCCGTGATAAGCCCTGCTGCAAGGAATATTAAAGTCACAGACAAGCTAAATGTAACCGTTTATAGTGATAACGGCACAGTACTGTTCAATTACGTGGTATCAGCTCCTACAAGGAAGCCCCTGGTCCTGAGCTTCGCCACGCTGTACAGAGGGCCTGCAGTAGTAAAGATAATCGATGTCCCACCGGAGGGCCGTGGCAAGTTCTACCGGGATGTAACGAAACAGATATATATTAGTATTGAATCGGCGTCTAGCACTTATTCCTTGACACTAAGTCAGATAGAGCACAGGGTCTTAGTAAAAATCATTATACCTGGTAACAAAGTGGTCCAGACTGTTCTCAAAGTGTATCCTATTAACTCCTCGAAGGCAATAACTATAATCAACTCTACTACGCCTAGCTACGAATTATTCCTACCGATAGGCTACTACTGCTTCCACGCCATACCATTAGCAAAGTACCTCGGGTTCATGCTGTACAAGCCAGCCACCACATGTACCTTAGTGAAGGGAACCGGGGCCGAAACTATTAATATACGCATAGAGAAAGACAGGAACATAACTACAATAATCTTTGTGGATCCCTTGTCGAAGGGCGGTAAACTAATAGACAATATTACCATAGTCCTTGACGGTAAGGAAATAGCCTCTATTATTCGCGGGAAAACAGCTAAGGTGAAACTCCCTATCCTCATTAATGGCTCAAAGATTGTGATTGAGTCACAGCACGGCGTATATAAGAGGGTGGAGAAGACCATAAAACCTCAGAAGAAGATAATAGTGCTCAGACTAATACGCGTCCCGTTCAAGTATAGTCTTACAGTACTCAGTACACGTGGAAACACGTTATCTGGAGCTGTAGCCAGTATAGATGGGGTGGATAACGTTCTCCATCTCCGCTATACAACAGATGAGAAGGGAACCATCAGCATAACCTTACCTTACGGGACATATCATATATGTGTGACATGCCCTGGCTACCTAGGTAAGTGCTATACGCTGAGCATCCACGCATCCGCAAGCGATGTTGTTACCCTTAAGCCTACAATTATCACTCTATTGCGGAGCTACATTATTCCGATAACAATAGTCGTAGTTGGCATAGTACTAATTATTGCGGCGAGAGCTTACTTCAAGCGTGTGCTTGAGCGTTTATCCGAGGAAGAATTCTAAACCCTAATACATTGTTTTAAGGTAGCTTAAAATATCGGTAAAAGATGCCCTTATCCGGGAAGTCGAAGGGGGTTCAAGCTTGAGCGTAGGAATAAGAGAGTTCTCCTCGGCACAAGAACTGCTTAGATTTATTGATGCGCATCTAACTGAGCTACGGAAAACTCTTGGAGACTTGCTCAGAGTTATTGAGGAGCTTAGGGCGAAGAGCGAGCTTGATAAGAGGATTAGGGAGTTGCTACTGAGGCTTAGCCGTCAAGGGGGGGAGGGCACGTCATCGGGGTCTCGCCCAGAGATTGTTAAGCTGGGCGAGTCATTGGAGCTAGTTATAAATCCCTCACCTTCTGTTGAGCTGCGTTACTTAGAGGATCTTGCGGAGACCATTAATAAGAAAATAGCGAAGCTGCAAGCAGCGAGAAAAGGGGTAGAACAGTTAGCTGAAATAGGGCTTGAGGCGAAGCTAGATGTCATACTAGTAGACGATGTGCCCACAACCATATTCATTAAATTCTAGGTCTTTTTCATGTATTCTCGGAATCGTGTTACCGTGCTTAGATTCTTAGTTCATTTCTATACATTTATTTAATCACTGAAAGTCTTTGCCGGGGCAAGATGCGGTGAGGAGTACTGAAGCTGGCTGAGTATCTTGCTGAGGGGCTTAGAGTTATTAGCAATGCTAAGTTCTCGTATTTCGCTCTCGCATTGGGCATTTACTTCCTATCGGTACTGTTATATGCTCTAAGATTGAAGATAGTTCTTAAGCGTATCGGTATACATATAGGTGTTTTCGATGCTGTTGCTGCTCACCTGCTTACAGTGACCGTGAATAATCTCACTCCTAGCGCAAAGACTGGGGGCGAAGTGGCTAGGGCAGCATATGTTTATGCAAAGACGAGGGCTTCGCTAGCTAATATTGCTACTGCTATTGCGTTCGAGCGGCTCAGTGAGGCTTTCCCAGTAACCGCTTTAGCGCTCATCGCTCTCTACGCTGCACTGGTTGCACACAGTGTTAACATATATGTTGTCGCCGCCGTAGCTCTCCCAATAGCCGGGGTATTGCTTGGCTTCAAGTACTGGGATAAGCTAATGGACTATGTTTTAAGGAAGTCAGAGCAGCTTGGCTTCATAGCGGTAGATGAGAGCGAAGAGCTTGCTTCTCTACGTAAACTCATGGGGGATTACCCTCTTCTTCTAGCCGCTGTGGCTCTCAGCACCGCTGTCTGGGTTCTTGATATAATACGTCTATACGTTATAGGATTAGCTGTTGGCTGGAGAGCGCCCTTCTTTAGGTTCATGCTCCTAAGTATACTATACCTTATTATAGGGTTATTCGCCATAACCCCTGGCGGGCTGGGCATAGTTGAGGGGGGGTTGGCTGCTGCTCTGGTTGCTCTTGGAGCGCCTACCGATAAGGCGATAGCAATAACAATTATAGAGAGGCTTATATCTTATGCAATTGCTACACTAATCGGGGGCCTCGTTGCCACTTTTACAGGAGGATGGCACGCATGGAGACTCTTAAGATCGCGCTGGCGTCGGACTGGTTCTATCCAAAAATAGGCGGCATTGAGACCCATATCCAGGAGCTGGCGTATAATCTTCTACGCCTCGGCCACGAACCACACATAATAACTCATGATTATCGTAAGTTCGGGTCCACGTTCAATGATGATTTCCCCTTCCCGGTGCACAGGCTTCATGGAGAGATTTATAATAGTAGTGAGCACGTAAGTTTCGGCATTAGGTCTATTTATCAAGCAAATAAGCTTTATAAACAGGAAAGATTTGATATAACCCATGTCCATAGTATCTATTCTCCCTTAGGCATGATAGTTGCTAACGTCTCTAAGGGCCTACGGGACGTCCCTACCGTTGCCACTAATCATTCTTTCTTCGAGTGGCGTTTTCGCAAAAAACTATGGCTCCCACTCATAAGGTACGCGTTAAGAAGAGTCGACACCATAATTGCTGTTAGCAGGGCTGTTGCACGGGATACGCAAAAGATTATCAAAAATGATAAGAAACCTGTTTTTATAATTCCTAATGCGATTGATGTAAGTTTCTGGAGACCACCCGACCACGATGAGCGGGTTAAAGCGCGTAAAATGATCGGTGCCGAGTCATTCGATTTTGTCGTGTTTGCTCCCGGGCGTTTCACCGAGAGGAAACGAATACACGTGGTTCCCCGCATCATAGCTAAGGCTTCGCGCATGCTAGGGACCACTAAGCGTCGTCTCTACCTAGTCATAATAGGTGACGGGCCTCTTGCTGATAGGGTTAGGGAGGAGGCTCGGAGATATTCTGACTCTGTACGCGTCTATCTTAACGGATTTGTTGAGAGAAAATTGCTTCGCCATTATTACTGGGCGGCTGACTTAACCATAGTGCCTTCAAGGCTTGAGGCCTTCTCAATAACCGCGCTAGAGTCTATGGCCTGCGGCGTCCCAGTCATAGGCTATAAGGGCGGCGGGATAGAGGATCTAATAGTAGAGGCCGTGACAGGTTTCCTTGTAGAAAGCGACGATGATGCCGCGAAAAGAATAGCATCACTAGCCGTGAACGACGAGCTACACGCCAAGATGAGGGAGACAGCACCTCTCCACGTAGCAAAGAACTTCTCATGGGATAAGGTGATCTATTGGATACTTGACACATATAAGGCAACAATGTCCTCTGCCAGGCCGGGCGAGAAACTGTTCCTTCTTTACAGGGCGTGGCTAGGGTTGACAGGGCTATGGCGAAGAAGGTTATAATAAGTTTTGATGTTGAGCGTGATTGTCCCCCCTACCTAGACTCGGCCAAGGGTGTGCTATACGGTCTTCCCCGTCTGCTCGAGCTTCTAAGAGAGGAGAGAATAAGAGCAACATTCTTCACAACGGGGCTCATCGCGGAGAGGTACCCCTCTATAATTAAGAGAGTAGTTGACGAGGGCCACGAGCTAGGATGCCATGGGTATAGGCATGAGCGCCTAGATAAGC
>JALSNP010000010.1 GCA_026986935.1 Pyrodictiaceae archaeon
GAATCCCCTCGACACAGGCTGGGACAGTCGATATTGATGCAGTGAAGTCGGTCCTAGGCCCCAATGTGGCGGGAATGATGCTAACAAACCCCAATACTCTCGGTATATTCGAGGATCGTATACTTGAACTAGCAGATCTACTACACTCCAATGCCTCCCTACTATACTATGACGGAGCCAACCTCAACGGCATAATGGGCCTTGTGAGGCCAGGCGACATGGGCTTCGATATAGTTCATTTAAACCTGCACAAGACCTTCTCTACACCTCACGGCGGAGGCGGCCCTGGAGCAGGAGTGGTGTGCGCTAAGGGAGAGCTTGTAGACTACTTGCCTCGTCCACTGATAGTGAAAAGAGGGGATAGGTACGCTTGGGATTATAGCTGTGATAAATGTATTGGGAGAATTAGAGCCTATTATGGCAATATAGTGCCCCTCGTAAAAGCCTTCCTTTACATAGCTATGCTGGGTGGCAAGGGGCTGCGCGAAACAGCTATACAGAGTGTTATCAACACGAACTACTTCATAGCCCTTATGAGGAGCGTAAAAGGGTTCGAGCTCCCATACGATCCCGAGAGGCCGAGAAAGCACGAGGTCGTTATCTCCGCTAAGCCGTTAGCCCGAGAGACGGGTGTGCGCGCACTAGATGTAGCCAAAGCCCTGCTAGATGAGGGGCTACACGCACCAACAATATACTTCCCATTGATAGTTGATGAGGCCTTAATGATCGAGTTCACCGAGTCTGAGCCACGCCGCGAGATAGAGAGATACGCTGATGCGTTGAAGAAGATAGCCGAGAGAGCATATAAGGATCCAGACTCTGTAAAGACTGCGCCAAAGAACACCTCGGTAGGTAGGCTTGACGACGTCATAGCCAATCATCCGAGAAGCGTTACGCCAACCTATAGGATTCTTCGGAGGCGGCTAAGAGGAGAGAAGCTTACCCTCTAGAGATCATCTAGACCGCCATAGATTTCCCTCACTATTTTTATAACATACTTTTTGTACCTCTCTATAACATGCTTCGGGATTTTATGAGCCATTGGGCAAAAAGGGTCAATGGTTACCCCCTCACCTGGCACATAAACTAGTGGGTACAATCTGCACCCAATTGGTCTATATGGGTATATACGGCACCTACCAGTATCAGCGTCTAAGAAGACGCAGTGACCATTAACATTCCTGAGCCTCGGAATACCCTCGGAGTCTTCCTGTACAAAATACTCTCTAGGGTATCCTAGCCTCTCTATACGTTCTATATCATCCCTGGTTAGCGGCATCTCTGTGTTATAGCAGCACTTGGCACAGTATCTCCCAGGCCCAGTTCTACAATTAACAGTCACGGATGGAAGGCTCTCGTTAGAGTTTACTAAACCGGACCTCCGGTTTGCCTTCTCTGAGGCGTTTTTCGATCTCCTCTCTCGTAGGCGCACTTTGAGCACCACGCCTTGTTATCTTTAGCCCCGCTGCTATGCTTGCAGCGCGTAGCGCAGTAATTATATCGCCTCGCTCAACGAAATAAGAGTTAAATGCCGCTATGAACACGTCGCCAGCCCCAGTGGTGTCTACAACCCTGCCCCCCGTATAGGCTTCGACAAGATAGTATCCCTCACGTGTAACGAGTATGGCCCCCTTTGATCCCTGCTTAAGCAGTATGTAGCTTAGTCTCCCTCTTAGGGATTTTACGAGGCTCGTCGGATCGGAGGAGCCTAGTACGTGCTCTGCCTCTACTCTATTAACTGCGACCAGGTCTATCGCATCAACGATTTCCTCAACGGCCTTACTCCCGTATCTTCTTGCAACCCTACCGCCTGGATCGTAGCTAACGAATTTAGCCCGAATATGCTCTGTTGCGCGCCTCACTATCTCCGGCTCCCTGCTAGCTATATGAAGCACATCTGCATCCATATCGGCCTCGTCGCCTTTAAGTAAGGCGTTAGCCCCACGCATTGTAGCCATCGAGCGTTCACCATTCTTTGAAACCAGTATAACAACAATACCGGGTTGCTTATCCTCATGGACTATTAAGTGATCTATCCTGACGCCGTTCTCCTTCAACTTGTCTAGAAGAAATGCCCCAAGACCACCTATCCCGAGGTGACCAACTAGATGAGCCTCATGACCTAGTCTCGCTACCGCAACAGCATAATTAGCAGCCGCACCACCAGGCCCAATATATAGTTCAAGTGCTGTTGCATCCTCATCCGGGCCTGGGATATGATCAACCACCACGTATATGTCTAGATTTATATTCCCCACAGCCACGTGTCTAATCATAGCCCGTCACACGAGACCACTCACAATTACCACACGTTCTTAGAAATTTATTATTTGTCTACAGAAGGCTATCCTAGCCCAGAGGGGGCGGCTTATGGCGAAATGGATTGTAGCATCGGCGTGGCCGTACGTTAACAACGTGCCCCACTTGGGCAACCTGATAGGCTCCATATTATCAGCTGACGTGTTTGCTAGATATCTTAGGCTGAAGGGAGAGGACGTAATCTTTGTTAGTGGAAGCGATGAACACGGCACACCCATCGAGATAGAGGCTATTAAGAGAAAGGTTCACCCCAAACAGCTTACGGATCAAGCACACGAGTACATAACCAAGCTTTTCGAAGAATATGGGATAAGTTTCGATAATTACACTCGCACAGAGAGTGAAATCCACAAGGACTTCGTTAAGGACTTCATGATGAAGCTCTACAACAATGGCTACGTATTCACGCAGGATGATATACTGCCCTACTGCCCTAGGGACAAGATGTTCCTCCCGGACAGGTTCGTCGTGGGGACATGCCCCTATTGTGGATACCCTAAGGCCCACGGCGATCAATGCGATAACTGTGGAAGACTTCTACACCCAACCGAGCTGATAAACCCGCGTTGCGCCATTTGTGGAGGACCTGTCGAGTTTAGGAAGAGTAGGCACTGGTTCTTCGACCTACCTAAGGTGCAGGACAAGCTCCTCAAATGGCTCGAAGAAAGCAATCTAGCTCCGAAGGTCAAGAACTATAGCGTTAACTGGGTTAAGGAGGGGCTTAAGCCGAGAAGCGTTACACGTGATAACAAGTGGGGGATACCAGCACCTTTCCCCGGAGCCGAGGGGAAAACCATATACGTTTGGTTCGATGCTCTTCTAGGCTACATCTCTGCCACCAAAGAGTACGGGCTTAGACAAAACAAGCCCGACCTATGGAAACATTACTGGTTTGATAAAGAGACTAGAACAGTTTACTTCATAGGCAAGGATAACATACCATTCCACTCAATAATATTCCCGGCTATGCTCATAGCGAGCGGGGAGCCATACGCGCTGCCATGGTTCATATCCGCTACAGAGTATCTCCTATTCGAGGGCGAGCAGTTCTCCAAGAGTAGGCGCTGGGGGATATGGATAGACGAGGCTCTCGAACTACTTCCAGCAGACTATTGGAGATTTGTTCTCATAAAAATAAGGCCAGAAACCAAGGACACTGATTTCACGTGGAAGGAGCTAGTGAAGATAGTGAACAAGGACATGAACGACGACATAGGTAACTTTATTCACAGGGTTCTAAGATTCACAGAGACGCGGTTCAATAGCATCGTCCCAGAGCCTGGAGACTTCAGCGACGCTGATAAAGAGTACGCCGACTATATAAGGAGCGCGCCCAAGCGGGTAGCTGAGCAAATGGAATCCTTTAGACTAAAACAAGCACTGGAGGAGGTCATAGAGCTAGCTAGGAGAGGGAACCAGTACCTAAACACCAAGGCCCCGTGGGACGCTATTAAGAGCGCGCCAAGCGACGCAGCAACGACAATATATGTGGCGATAAACGCCGTAGCGACGCTGGCCGTCCTACTAGCCCCGTTCACGCCTAGGAGCGCTGAGAGGCTCTGGAAGATGCTGAACCTGCCAGGCACAGTGCATGAAAAAGGTATATGGAGTAGGCTAGGAGAGTTCATTATAAAACCTGGTCACCGTATAGGAAAGCCGGAGCCATTATTCCGTAAACTACCAGCAGACTTTGCCGAAAAAGCACCAAGATTACTAGAGGAGGCTAGGAAGAAAGTGATGAATAAGAGACCCCCGCTCCTACGCTGGCAGTAAGACCGCGTGGCGAGAAGATGAAGAGGCTGATTAGGATTAAGAACGGTGTTTCTTACCTCAATAAAGCCTTAGAAGAATATATAAGGCTGTTATACAAATATAACTCGGTTATAAGAGGAACCGGGTACTACCTTAAACCAGTACACCTAGTAACAAAGAGGACCGCAGATGGTAAGAAAACATACATGTATATTGGGAGATATTGGTGGCGCATAGAATATGTAGGTAAACGCGGGAAAACCTCAAGAATAAAATGGATCTATGCAGGGCGCGAAAAACCACGTGAACTAAGAGAATACCCAGATCCCCCCAAACACCCACTAGTGGGACTAACCGTTATAATTGATGGAGACGATATCCTCGTAGATGAGAAGAGTTTAAAGAAATACTATTGGTTCTTCGAACCCTTACTAGACAAGAAACATAACCATAATAAGACCGAGAACACACCTACTAGGAGCAAGGAACGTGAGGAGCCTTCCCCTCAGCAGAGCACATAGGCGATGAAGACAGTGGAATAGGCGGCCGCCACCGATAATCGCCCACTGAGCCCATCTAGCTAAGGGAGATGCAGCTTGACTGAGATCAGGTTGAAAATACTAGCCGCTGATAGCATGGGAGTACGCTCTATGGCAACAGTGGTCGAGGTGGGCGGCGTAAAGATCGCCATAGACCCGGGGGTAAGTTATGCTCCTCGGCGCTACGGCTTACCACCTCACCCAAGAGAGCTTAAAAGACTTGAAGAAAAGAAGAATCTCATCTACCAAGAGCTCCTCGATACAGACATTATAGTGATAACTCATTACCACTACGATCACTATCTTTACCACGACGAGGAAGCCGAGTACTATGAGGGGAAGATACTTTTCATCAAGGATCCCCGGAACAATATAAACGTGAGTCAAAGGATTAGGGCGCATAGGCTGCTTAAGAAGATGGGGGTAGAGAACCTAGCCAAGGAACTACACATATTAGATAATAGGAGCTATGAGATAGATAAAGGATTCCACATAATCGGTTCTCCCCCTGTCCCGCACGGGGCTGAGGGATCTAAACTAGGCTATGTCGATATGGTTATGATAGAGTGCTGCAATGAACGCATAGTACACGCGTCTG
>JALSNP010000011.1 GCA_026986935.1 Pyrodictiaceae archaeon
TACTTATCATCTGTGTTGGCCTCGCTCATAGGTGATAGGTGGCTTATTTCGCGCATGGCTCTCGCAGAAGCTGAGCGTGCTCACTCCTTTATGGTAAATGAGCCGGATGAAAACATAGTGGCTATAGCTAGGCATATTGGTTTGCGCACACTTGTTTACCGGAAGGCAATATACAAGGAGCCCGTAGCTATTGTTCGTGGAGTTATAGTGTATAACCTGTTCAACTATGCCATGAAGCTGGTTGAGTACATCAAGGTAGCTAAACGATTACTCGGTGATCCTGCCTGGAAACCCATAAACATGCCCGTCTTAAGAGGCTACATATATCTTAGGAGAGAACAAGTCCTGAGAATAATGAAGGAAAGCCTAGCAATATACATAGAGAACAAAATACGATCAATGAGAAGCACCAACGACTTTGATAGAATAGAGGCAACCGTTAAACCGCTCGCTGAGAAAGTGAGACAACTCCTAGCTAGCGCGCGCCGCCCCCGAGTAACCAGGGAAGGAAGAACGATTATACCTAGAGGGGTTATTATTGAGGAGGCATTTCCGCCGTGTATTAGTGACCTTGTTGAAAAAGCTAGGAGAGGCGAAAACCTCAGCCATCACGAACGATTCGCTTTGGCAACCTTTATGCTCAATATAGGTGCCGATATAGATAGCGTTGTTGATTTGTTCAGAAACATGCCGGATTTTAATGAAAAAATCACGCGCTACCAGGTCGAGCACTTAGCCGGGCTCCGAGGATCTGGGAAGAAATATCTCGTATATAGCTGTGAAAAGATGCGAACACTTGGCATATGTAAAGCAGATTGTAAGACGCGTAACCCCGTCCAAGCCTATTTCAGAAACATTAAATCCATCATGGGAGAGAAGAGAAAAACCCAGAGACAAAAACCCGGATATAGTGGCTCTAGCTAATAGTTTTTAGCTTAGCTAATCCTGTTAACAAATAATATTAATACTTTATGGAAGACTTAAATCGGGAGCCGTAACTAGTTCTAGTTATACAAAATTACACTATATATTTGGAGAAAAGGAACAAGGTGATACACATGGCGACCGAGTACGAACTAGATGAAATAGATATGGCTATACTCAAGGCTATGAAAGAAATAGGCGAGCCTGCTAGGCCAAAAGAGATAGCTGCTAGAGCAGGCCTTGATGCTAGAAGAGTAGCCGCTAAGATGAGAAAACTCCGCCGACTAGGGCTTGTAGAGAAGGTGGCTGAAGGCGTGTACAGGTTAACCGAGAAGGGGGCAAACACTATAGAGCAAGAAACTAGTGCTTAAAGCCTGCGACAAGGAAATTAACACGCCCTAGCCCCTACAATGCCAGTATCTGCTCAACGAGCATTGATTCCCTACAGTATTTTTTAAATAGAGAACAGGTGAAGCCGCTTCTACCACTGGGGTGCCGTAATCTTGGCAGAACGCAGCGGCAGAGAATACACGGCATTCGTGCCAGAGGATCTCTACAAAAGAATAGTGAGGGAGATTCGTCGAGAAAAATACCTGACCCCCTACACCTTGGCGGAGAAGTATAGCATGACGCTAAGTCTTGCGAAGAAGGTGCTGAGCCGCCTAGAGAAAGAAGGCATCGTTGAACTCTATGCACCTAATAGGAGATCAGCAATATACCTTGTTAAAGCCCGGAAGAAATAACTAAGGAAGATTATTTTTCTATAGCTCTTGTCCCCCTTAGCCGCTACTTATTATTCGTACCCCTAGTGCTCTCTCCCCGGGTCCCCGGTCATGATAAAAAGAAAGAGAAGTATGACGAGTTTCGACGTTGCCGCAGCCATTAGCGAGATTAGCAAACGTGCTAAGGGTGCGCGTCTCTACAACATTTATGCCTATGATAAGGGTTTCCTGTTCCGGTTCAAGTCGCCTGGCTCGGATCTAAGACTAGTAGCAGTTCCGGGTGAAAGGCTACACATAACCAGGTACGATGTATCGGAGAAAGGCATGCCTCCGCCGCTTGTCATGGGGCTGCGTAAGTACTTGCGAAACGCTGTTCTCGAGAATGTTTATCAAATTCGTTTCGATAGAATAGTCAAGATGGAGCTCCGTCAGCGCAACGAGACGTTCTATGTTGTTGTAGAGCTGTTGCCACGAGGCGTCCTCGTGCTCCTCGACTCCGCGGAGAAGATTATCCAGACAAGCTCTGTTCTCAGACTCCGTGATAGAGAGATTAGGCGCAGTGTTAGGTATGTTCCTCCCCCTGGCTCTAGCATACATCCACAGGATCTAGGAGTGCAGGATATTGAGCGGATCCTGCGGGGGGAGGGATGTGATCCTCTTAGAAGCCTTGTCAGAGGGCTTGGATACCCAGGAGAGGTTGTAGAAGAGGCCCTGCTCCGGGCCGGGATAGACCCTGCTACTACGAGTTGTGAGCAGCTACTAGATATCTCCGAGCAGCTAGCTAGCGAGTTGAAAAAAATCTATGAGGAGAGCCTCCGGGGTCGAGGCTACATAGTGTTCTCCGGCGACGAGCCCCTTACTGTTGTGCCGTTTAATCCCATAGGGCTTGGGAGCAAGTACGGTTTCCTCATAAAGAGCTACAATAGCTTCAGCGAGGCATTGGACGAGTTCTTTGTAGAGGCTATACGCAGGACAGAGGAGGAGAAGAGAACGGCCTCTATTGAAGCTGAGCGCGCCAAATTGGTATCAAGTATAGAGCAGGCTAGGAGAAATCTCGAGCAGCTAGGTGGTAAGGTAAAGCTCTTGGAGAAAAGGGCGCAATTAATCGCGGAAAACATGCAGCTAATATATGATGCCCTAGGGTGCGTGAATCGTGTACGTGAGCGAAGCGGCTGGGAGTACGTGATAGGTAACTGCCCGGGAGTGGTTGATGTTAAGCCAAGTGAGGGGAAGGTGTCTATAAGCATTGGAGGAGAGATAATAGATATTGATGTGAGAAAGGACCCAAGCCAAATAATCGTTGAGCTTTATCGACGCATAGGGGAGCTTAGGGCGAAGATAGAGAGGGGCGAGAAAGCGCTAAGGGAGCTAGAAGAGCGCCTAAGAAACCTAGAGAGAAGACAACAGCTCATAAGAACTAGGGCAAGAGCCGTTGTTAGGCGCCGCGAATGGTACGAGAAATACCACTGGCTTGTAACGAGTCACGGATACCTCGCCATAGGTGGTAGGGATGCAAGCCAGAATGAATCCATTGTCAAAAGATACTTGAACGAAAAACGAATATTCATGCACGCAGACATACACGGCGCCCCAGCGGTGGTAGTCTTTAATGAGGGCGAAATGTTACCCGAAGAGGATCTAAGAGAAGCTGCGATACTCACCGCGGCCTACTCAAAGGCGTGGAAGACCGGGATAACGAGCGTTGATGTGTACTGGGTGTGGGGGAGCCAGGTTTCGAAATCCCCTCCTCCAGGCGAGTATATATCAAAAGGCGCGTTCATGGTATATGGGCGCCGGAACTATATCAAAGGCGTTGAGCTAAGGCTCGCAATAGGTATAGGAATTGAAGAGGAGTACCCCTTAATCATAGTGGGGCCCGAGGATCTTATTAAGCGGCGCTCCATAGTATATGCTGTAATAATGCCTGGCGAGGAGGATCCATCACAGCTAGCTAAGAGGATTAAGAAGTTAGCTTACAAGAAAGCTGGAGAGGAATACTCGGAAATAATTAGTTCGTTAAACGCCGAGGAGATACGCGAGAGACTACCAGGTCGCTCAAGGCTAATGGGTGTCCATAGGGGGGATGGTATTGAGCAACCCCGACCCCTTAGAGGTCTACGCGGAGAAGCGTTTCAGGAGAACTAGTCTAGCCTTGTTGCGCATAGTTGTAGGGCTCGTGCTAGGCTTCGTGGCCGGCCTCCGTGGCGGAGATCTGTGCTGGCTCGCCCCACTCATATATGTTACAATATATATAGCGACTATCTATGTAGGGCCCTGGACTAGGAGCCTAGAGCCAAGAGATAATTACACAGCAGGTATACTCAGCAGCCCAGCAGCCCTCTTACTAGGCTACTTCCTAGGCTCAGTAGCCTAACTGCTCAGTTCCCGATACTCTTCATAACCCAGCCCATTTACTAGTAAGTGCTTGACCTCATCCGATATAAGAGGTCTCCCCTCAACCAATGGGTAGGAGAAAGGCAGCTCTACCTCAAACTCTAGGTCACCAACCTTAAACGATAAACGAGGCCTATGCACGAGCGGTATCTCCGTTGGCGGCACACCCTCAATAGCCTTTAGCGCTAAGTAGACGGCTCCATCGATGCTTAACTGGTGTGGCCCAAGGCTGCGCGGCTGCATTAGCTTAGCCCTGCTAGTCAGTAATTGATACGTCCTTCCTCTCGGCGGGTTATCGCCCAGTATGCCCCCGATAACTATTGCCTCAGCTTTACGAGCCTCATCGACGCCAAGAACCTTCTTAGCCAATGGGTCAAGGATGATGACGTTCCTGGGGCTCGTGTAGAGAATCCCTTGTAGCTCGACCACCGAGTCGCTAAAGCACGGGGGGCATAGTCCCTGTCTCTCCGCTTCTCTGAGAAAGCCTTGGAGATTGGTGAAAACTAAACGACCCCCAGCAATGCGCTTAGCGTGTCTATACTCAGCCCTTATCCATAGCGAGAAATGATTCTCTAGATGCTCTACTATTATCAGGGGGCTCCTTTTCCCATAATTCCTTCCGCTGCGCTTCAAGTAGCTCAATAGGCGCCCCCATAAACTCTGCAGCCGACATGGCCCTAGTATTAATGCTTCGGAGATCCTCTAAGTATCTAGGGTACTGGAGATCCCGGGCGAAGTGATGATCAGCTATAAGTACTTCAACTCTCCTTGCAATAGTGACTAGGTTCAACATGCCCTCTTGGACTATTTTCTCATCTACCTTGAATCCCGCAAAATATGTTGGTGGGCCGCTAATGAACAGGAGTGTTGGCTCCCATTCCTCTAGTATTTTTAGGGCTTGTTTAGAAATAGGACCCTGCACATCAGACGCGTGTACTATGCGTTCATCGCAGCACTCTATCATAACCATATCGACATAGCCTAGTTTAGATCCCTCAGCCCCGTGCGGGACAGGAGGAGAACCGATTATGTGGAATCCTTTATCTATCTCAT
>JALSNP010000012.1 GCA_026986935.1 Pyrodictiaceae archaeon
CTATACCCTATTAGTTTACAAGAGGGTAAGTGACCCCTATACTTCCTCTGGAGCCCACTATAAGCACAGCTAGCAAAGCGAGAGAAGCACAACGACATGAATTCACTCACATACTTTACTATCGCTCCCTCCCCCCGGCTTCTAGTAGAGATCTGCTACACCATGTTATTACCGTATCATTTTCATAGATTATTCAGGTTCCCTGCTCACATATTATTCTATTCTTATGATTGTTTGTATAAACTATGTATTAGATTCCATATGTGGAGCTCTTCTCCTAAATCCATAGCGTATTTATCCACTGGAAACAGAGGGGTCTGGAGCAAGCAGTAAAAAATCGAGAAAAATAATAAAGTAATATATTTTTCTAATAGGTTCTAATGCTGACCCCTAGCTTTCCTGTGGAGTGGGAACAATCACTAGGAAACTCCTAGACAGTAGAGTTAAAGAAGGGAGCGAGAAACGCATAACTCTACCCAGAGGGCTGGAGCAGGGATGCCTCGCAGTAAGCGGAAACAGAGGAGCTCATCTAAGGAGGAGAAGGCTAAGGATACTTCACCTACAGTGTTTACAGCGGCTGGTCTGCTAGCTTTCAGCGAGGAGGATGCAGTGATAAAGCTTAAGCCGATCCATGTCCTTATCGCGACTATTGGGTTAATAGCGATTGTACTGTTCTTCTCAGTAGTATAAGGGTTGTCTCAAATAGGTCTGTTTTAGAGAGGAACAATAATATATTTATATTATTTGATTCGGTTCGCGGCCTCTCTCATCACTTTTGTGCTCAGCTGTCCGGCAGACCAGTCCTCATCTCCTCTCCTCTAGTCCTAGCCCGAGTAAGAGGTATCCTATACCAGCTGCTAGTATCGAGGAAGCTATGTCTCCTAGATGAAGCATATATACGCTTACTGCAAAGAATCCTATACCTGCTCCGAGCAATATCATGCCCAGGTATTTGCTCATGTTGTTTACCACCCTGCTCCAAGCATTTTTAGTATTACGAAGTACGTGAGGGAGTAGACCAGTATATCTATGTTCTTTACCCTATGGGTTAGCGGTGCTAAAAGCTTAATGAAATAGGATATGAACGCTGCTACAACGTATACCGGATCATGATATGTTATTGATGGCGCAATGCTGGCGATGTAGAGCGTGATTCTGAACCCATTATCCGGTGTAATAGTGGTATATATCTTCCTGGCAAATAGTGCCTCTTGTGGAACCATACGGTGACCTGAATAATACCCATATGTGAGAGAGACGGCGAAGAGTGCTACAAACCCATATATTATTGCATCGCCTACCCCGGTCTCACCGAGTTTTTTGAACCCCTGTATATTTGAATTTGAAAGCGTGTATATGAGTAGTGATGCGTAGAATATTGATAAGAAGGTAATAATTATTGCTGGTACCAGCTTCTTCGCCTCAGCGCCCAGCAGTGGTGTAGGAGAACGTATCCCAACAAATGAAGAGAATATCGCGTAGAGCAGCATCAATAAGGTGAATACATTGTTGAGGTATACTGCGAGTACAGATAGACCCGATATGGATAGAATATAGGAGAGCCAGGGCAGCCTTAACGCTAAGAGCAGAGCAAGCAATCCTAGAGTAGCCGATAAAACTACCATGTTTGTTGATAACTCGTTATAGTATACGATGATTATTATTAGGGGGGAGACGGCGGCCGATAGGGACACAATCTTCTCCGTATCAGGCCGCATAGCGTGCCAGCCTCGGGGCAACCATGTTTAGTAATGATAATGCATCGGCTAGCGATGATGCGGTCAATACGTGTACAAGGGGGGCTCCTCGTGCACGGTCTCTAAGAAACTCGTACTCTTTTATGAACACGTCCTCGTTGAGCCGGGGGCGTAGATACACTATGATTACTGGGGCTCTTCTACGCTTAGCGACGTCGAGCACGTCGTCTACGTGGAGCGATATCTCGGGGCCCGTGAGCACTATTAGTGGCATGTTCTCTGAGAACGTTGAGGCCTCGCGTAACGCGTCTCTGAAATTAGTCCTAGGAGACGATAGGTACGGGTCAGTCATGGACGCCCTATTGTATAGCTCTAGGAAAACCTCTGATGCGTGCCCAGGGTATCGGCTAAACCATATCTCTCCGTGGAGGAATGTATACCCAAGAATACCAGCCCCCCTCTTAACACCCATTGCGAGGGTAGAAGCGAGTCTCAGTGCATGATCACCAGGCGTGTCACCGGGCCTCCCTATCCACATGGGTTTAGATAAGTCTAGGAAGATGTATAGTCTTAGTCGTAGCTCTGCCAAGTCCTCGCGGACAACGAGTTTTCCTAGACGAGCAGTGGCTGGCCACACTATGCGCCTAGGGTCGTCGCCTGGCTGATACTCTCTTAGGCTATAGAACTCTATTCCAGCACCCTTTATTCTACGGGAATAGATCTCCTCTAAGCCGAGTACCTCGCCTGCCCTGATCCTCGTCCTCGTGGAGAGGGCTATGGGATAATACCTTACAACTAGTATTGATTCCAGCACCCTAGTTGCCTGAAACAGTGCTAGCAGAGATGGTTTCTCCAAGACTATTGTCCTCGCAGTACTTAGCCCTGGTGCACCGATTAGACTATATGTATAACTCGTACAGGTTTTTGGCGCAGCATCTACAAGGAACCCTGTTGCTGCTGGCTCTCTCCTAGTACGTGGAGGAGTATCCTCTCTCACCACCAGGTTGTTGATTGTCTCGCTGGATTTGTTACATATCCGTGTGGTAACCCTTATCGGTGTATTCTCTGGGGCTGCTCTTTCCTCTGCATCGCGCCTAACACTGATACGTGACAGTATTGATTCATAACGAGTCGCGGCCGCGTAATCGGCTACTAGTGCCACGAGGAGGAATAGTGACAGGGGCAAAGTGATTAACGGGTATACTCCGAGGAAGCCGAGGATGTAGAGCAGCGTAGCGGAGAAAGCAGCCACTATAGCCCTAGGCGTTGGAGCTACCACCACTACTAGGTTCTCCTCCCATAACCTGTTGCTAAGGAGGCGGCACCTTGGCTAATACCTCCTCTATAATCCTCTCCGGCGTTATGCCGGCTAGTTTTGCCTCTGGTTTCAGGATTATCCTATGCCGTAGCGCGGGCCACGCGGCCTTCTTTACGTGATCCGGCGTGACGTGGTCCACGCCCTCGATGTACGCTAGTGCTCGCGCGATCTGCATCATCGCTATAGCTGCTCTCGGCGAGCCTCCTAGCTGGACATTTGGGTTAGAGTGTGTAGCCTCGACGAGCGAGGCTATGTAGTACTTTATGTTCTTATCAACATATATGCTCCAAACCTCTTCTCTCGCCCTTACTAGCTGCTCTCTATCTATCACCGGGTTTATCGGCCACTCCTCGATAGTTCTTAGCCTCTCCAATATCTCTACAAGCTCGTCCCGCGACGGATACCCTATGACAACCTTGGACATGAACCTATCTACCTGTGCCTCGCTAAGCGGATATACTCCCTCGAACTCCACGGGGTTCATAGTGGCTATGACGGTGAAAACTGGTGATAATTTAAACGTATTACCCCACACGGTTACTTGTCTCTCCTGCATAGCCTCTAGTAGAGCTGCCTGAGTCTTAGGGCTCGCGCGATTAATCTCATCAACAAGCACGATGTCCGCGAATATAGGCCCCTTCTCGAACTCGAAGCGATCTCTACGATAAACATACGTGCCTATTATATCGCTTGGTAATAGATCCGGTGTGAACTGTATACGTTTAAACTCAAGGCTCATAGCCGACGCTATCGCCTTGGCTATAGTTGTCTTCGCTACCCCGGGTACCCCCTCTAGCAGGACATGGCCCCCCGCAATAATGGTTGCTAGAATATACTCCAGTTCATCACGTTTACCTACTACGACTTTTGATACCTCGTCCAGTATCCGGGAAAATATGGTCAATTTCCCCCATGTCCCCCTTTCTCACAGAGCAGCTATAAGGGGGTGAGGGTTTTACGGCTTACTTTGATCTACGGCCTTCAACAATTGTTCTTATGGTCTCGATTACCTCGTCCACATTAACTATCTCCCTGTGCTCCTCTCTTTGCTTCTCAGGTAGTCCTACAACTAGTATGGAGGCTAGGAGTGGGGCCGCGATAACGGCTAAGAGGATTGCATGGATCCGTGACTTGATCCAAGAGGAGAGGCTGGTGAGCACATCGATTACCCCGCTGATACTTGCTCTTAGGAAGGCGGAAACCTCTACAACGCGCCCAGTAATATAATGGGTGTTATCAAAGACTATGTAGTGCACCGGGTAGTTCTTTGCTACGAGCTCTACAAGGGATAATGCAACACTACGTGTAGATAGGAATGGTCTAAGCCCCTCTATCTCGAAGTTAGAGAATATGCTTGAATCAGATACAATGAGGGCTACACCCTTCCCTGTTTTCACGAGAGCCGCTACGGGGTATCGCTTACCCGGGCTGGGCTCAGCCCAGCAAACCACCTTGGCGCTGGGAGGGATATTTTCTAGCCACGCAACCTTTGTGGATACTATGACTCTGCCTAGGCAGATGAGGGGGACAATGTAGCTAAGCCTTCCCGTCACACTGCTCTCTAGCATATCGCTCGATATCCTAATCCCCGTGATCTTCTCGACGAGCTTGTTACTATTCCCGGTCTCATCGGCCACGAGTAACGCTATTCTGCCATCCTTTACCAGTTTGGCTAGAGTTGAGGCCTCGTCCTCGGTGAAAGGCTTGTCCGGGCCCAGGACGATGTAGAGCGTTCTCCCATACATATAGTACCTCGTCGCTACATAGTTTGGAGAACCCAGGATTACGCGGTACCCCTTCTGCGAGAGAAGCGAGTAGAAGTCATGAGAGCCCGTCATGAAGATGTTCTCGGGGCTCGTGGAGTAAATCGATGCAGACCTTGTATAGATATTACCCGTCGCAGCAGCCACTAGCGCGGCGCTAAAAATCACTAGCAGCAAGAGTAGTGTTCTCCCAGGCACTAACAATTCTTTCCGCCTCCCTCACCTCGTCCTCGCTGG
>JALSNP010000013.1 GCA_026986935.1 Pyrodictiaceae archaeon
TATGGCTGATTACTCCTACTCATGTTCATTCCTTCTCACTCTATGTTGGAAGCCTTGAAGAGCGTGGTACGCAACTCTCTTCTCCTTGGGGCTTAGTTCTTATGCGGCACTACTATCCTGTAAGCGCTGCGTCCATGGATCCGTTAAGAGATCTATGTGATGATCTAAGCCCGTTTACGGCTAGCCTCGTTATCCGAGGCATTAGGAAGCTGGCCGCCATGGGTCTAGATGATAGGGAGGTTCGTGCCTACCTGGTTGCGATGTATCCTCTCCTCGATGCTAACAAGTTGATGAAACTATATAGGGTGTTGAAGCAGATGGAGTAGCTCCTAGCGCGTCGCTAGCCCAGGAACGAAAGAATGATAACCCCCAATGCCTAGGTAGGATCAAGAATAACTCGGGGCGCCTATCCCCCACGTGATGCCGCCGTAGCTCAGCCCGGTTAGAGCGCCGGACTCATACGGGCGCCCCGGTCCACCGGAATCGGAGGCCTCGGGGGCCCTGGGGGATCCGGTCGTCCCGGGTTCGAATCCCGGCGGCGGCACCACGCATGTCCCCCGGCCCCCAACAATTCTGGCCCATTTTTCGCTGCTCTGCTAAGTTAGTCTTTGGCTAGCAATATACTTGGCTAGTAAGGCTGCGTCTCTCGTCTCTAAGGGATCGTGTGTACGGATTATATGCGCGCCATTATACACCGCTATAGCTGTGGCTGCGAGGCTTCCCCATAGCCTCTCCTCGGGCTTGTCGCGCCCGGTTATCGCGCCGATGAAGGATTTTCTCGATACACCTACTAGTACTGGTTTGCCGAAACCACGTAGTATATAGAGGTTTGCAAGCATTGTCGCGTCCCATACATACCATGGAGGGTTTTGGGGCCGGAAGAACCCTATAGCCGGGTCTATTACTATTTTCCCCTCGTCTACTCCATGCCTTCTAGCAATCTCTAGGCTCTCCTGAAGAGCCTCCATTACGACTGCCACTGGGTTAACATTATTGTGTAAACGGGGTTTATGAGCGGCTATAATTACTGGTACATCGTACTCAGCCACTATCCTGGCCATATCTGGGTCGGCTTTGAGGCCTCGCACGTCATTGACTATATCGGCTCCGGCTCTAATAGCCTCTTCAGCAACTCTTGCCGAGAAAGTATCAATAGATACTGGTACCTTTAGGCTAGTATTCTCCTTTATCGCCCTTATCGCGGTTACTGCTCTCCTTATCTCCTCTTCGAGAGGTATGTCTGTATCCTTATAGGGTGCCGTGGAGCGGGCCCCGACGTCTATAAAATCAGCGCCCTGCTTTACAGCCATTTCTGCTCTTCTTACAACCTCTTCAACGCTTCTAGCAACAGAGCCCTGGTAAAATGACTCAGGGCTAACGTTTATCACTGCCATTATTCTCGGGGGATATTCATCGCCAACCATCACACCAGCTATCTTAGCCACTATGGGCTTGGCCCCAGCTCCTATGGAGGCTCTCATTAATACTCCCTTGTCGGTGTAAAGAGAAGAGAGGGCTCATAAATCTATGTACGGTCTTGCACCGTGCCCATAGGGGGTCTTTAGTTATGCATAGTGTGGTACTGCCCGTCTCTCGACGAGGCAGAATACTCCATCGCGTACAAGGTTTTCTACGAAGAGCTTGTACTCTTTACGCCCAAGAAGATCAGCCATCAGCCCCGCTCTCATATAGGATAGGCAGTGTACACGCACCTTGCCGGGCCCAATGCGCCTAACTACAAGGCTTAGGTAGAAATCGTGTTTGGAGTCCTCTGTGCTCTTATATATGATCTCCACCTTGTCTTTGCCCGGTCTTCTCTCAACTCGTAGCTTGACTGGGTAGTACCTTGTGATTCCTAGTTTACGCCACTTGAAGACTACTTCATAGAGCTCGCCCTTCTCATCAAGCTTGCGAACCTTGTGCGTATAAGGGCTTGATGAGAAGAAGCTTTGTGGTGAGCATAGGCATGGGAAGCAGACTGCGAAGTCTATATCCATGTCTACGGTGAACTCGTGTCTAAGCATTGCTAATAGGCCCCGCTATACACTGTAGCGATGTAGGTTTATTCAGATCTGGCATGCACGTGTACAGCGGAAAATATTAATAGTAGTAAAAATCTGGTTAAAAATACAAATACTTGCATACAATATATGTTTTCTGTTGATAAGTATCTTTCCCTAGTAATGCATAATCGCGAGTAAGCCTAGTTTCTAGAAGGTAGAGACTTGCTATGATCATATAACGGCTAGGATACGGGAACCTATGCAGCCTATACAACGCTGATAGGCTGGTCGTAGGCTAGGTGTCGGAAGCGGGGATGGCGGGCCCGCGGGGATTTGAACCCCGGACCTCCGGCTTAGAAGGCCGGCGCCCTATCCTGGCTAGGCTACGGGCCCGCCTGGCTCTGGCACCACCAGTGGTGTTCTTCTCTAAGCAGGTGGGGTATATTGTTTATTCTTGCAGATCTTCTCAGAAGAGTTGTTGCAACATAATAGGCCAGGTCGAATACTCTTTGTACTTTAAGTGTTATCGCTATATCGCTTGTCGCAACTACACAGTCTTCTCGCTGTGATAGTATTATTACCTCTTTATCCGCGTGAGGAGAAACAATAGCCTCAATGCCGAGTTTTTTCCTAAGATATGCCGCGGTTTCGCCGCTATGGCTTGGCTGGCTATCCAGTACCACTATGGCGCTTCTAGGAGCTAGCCTAGCTAAAGCACTACCTAGTAGCGTTGCTAGTGGCTCTATGTTTTTTACAACTAGCTTAGGTCCCGCGAGAAGAGCATCTCGTAGCATTGTATCGCTGCACAGGTAGAGTGGTTTGCTGGTTAGAGCGGCGTAGATTGTTGTCAATTGGTTAAAACCATCTATTACGAGGCAACTATTCTTTATTGCTTGGGCTTCCTGCTTCTTCTCCCTTATCTCGTTATTTATCTCGGGTGGGTGGATGCAGCGTGACAATAGTATGGCTGCTTCTCTTCCTAAGCCGTGCTTTAGGCGTATTAGTTCTAGTGCATGGCTCCGGGAGTATCCCCTGGCAAGTAGGTAGTAGAGGTCATAAAACGCGCTACTTGGTGGCTCCAAGTTCCTTCTTCACCGCGTCCTCTACTAGGGCCAGTATAGTGTCTACATTCTTGGCCCCTTTCTCTATGTATAGGTTTATGTGGCTGGGTTTTCCTCCTCCTTTTACCCCGTGTTCTCTCAGTCTCTTGGCTATGTTTCGTAGATCCACGAGTTTCGCGGCCTCTTTCCCTGCCCCTATCTCGATTCTAAGATCGTCTCCCAGCCTCTCAATACCTATTGTTATAGACATGGGGTCCTTTGAGCTGAGTTTTTTCGCAGCGTCTTGTATTATTCCCTTGATCGGGGCCTCCTCGGCTATGATGTATACGTTGATGCTGTTAATCTTCTTCCTCTCCTTTATTGCTTTCTCTATAACTAGTTTTGCAAAGTATTTACGTATCTCTGATAATTGTTTCTTAGCCTCGTTGAGGTCTCTCACAAGTTTTTCTACACGGTTTACTAGGTCTTGCCTACTAGCACTGACGAGCCTAGCCGCCTCATCTATAATTCTCTCTAGTCTTCTCGCATAAGTAGCTACCTCGGTTCCAGCTACTATCTCGAATCGTATAACCCCATCCTGTATCTTCTCAACATTGATTATCTTTATGCCCCCGATCTCAGCAGTGTTTGCTACGTGTGTCCCGAAGCATGCCTCAACATCCCAGGTCTCTTTCTCGTTCCCTATTCTTAGCACTCTTATCGTCTTGGTAAGCGGGACTCCTCCCTGGTATAGTCGGAACCCATAGATTTGCTCAGCTCTATTTCTATCCATAAGTGTCGCGGTTACTGGAAAGCCTTCCAGAATAGCCTTATTCGCGAGTCTTTCTATCTCCTCTATTTGCTTATTGGAGGGGAGCTCGTAATGCGTTATGTCTAGGCGTGCTTTCTCCGGTGTCTTCTCTGCCCCTGCCTGCCATACGTGCTCTCCTAGTACTCTTCGTGCAGCACCTAATAGGACGTGGACGGCTGTATGATGCCTCATTAGCCTGTATCTACGCTCCCAGTCAATGTATCCTTGTACGCTAGCGCAGTTGCCTGGTGGCTCTTTTTCTAGGACATGGACTATCACGTCGTTGATTTTTTCGACTCGGTTCACTTTAAGCTTCTTGCCGCAGAAATCCAAGAACCCTGTGTCATGTAGCTGGCCTCCTCCTGTTGGATAGAAAGCTGTCTGGTCAAGCACGACATATACTCCCTTGATGCCGAGTATTCTTGCATTAAAGCTTCTCAGGTACGGGTTCTCGTGGAATAGTCTCCTTGTTTCAGGGAATTGCTTAGCCCACTCGGCCACGTCGCTGGGAAGGCCTAGCTCCTCGCGCGGTTTCTGCAAAACACCGCTAGCTCCATGACGATGAGCTATGATGGCGTAAAAGTTGTGTGGTATATCTATCTTTGCACCGATTTTCCTAGCTATTTCCGCGACAAGGTCCGGCGGCACACCCTTAGAGTCGTATAGCACAATGAGATCGTCTAGCTCTAGGCTCTTTTTCTTACGGAGAAGCTTCTCAACCTCCCTTAGTCCTTTCTCAAGGCTTCTCAGATACCTCTTCTCCTCTATCTCTGTCACGTGGATAATATAGTCCTTGTTCTCTAAGAGCCTTGGGTAGTAATCGTGGCCCCAGAAATCTATCTGAAGCTCCACGAGCTCGGATAGAGGCACGTCTAGGCCCATGCGCCTAAGTATGCGAAGGGCTCTTCGGAGCACAAGGCGTGCAAGGTATCCCTCCCCGCTATTACTGGGCACTATACCGTCTCCAAGCATGAGAGCCAGTGTTTTCGTATGGTCTAGGAGAGCGTAGAGGCTAGCCTCCCGCTCCAATAAGCTCCTTACATAATCTAGGGGTGCTCCAGCGTCCCTGCTAACCCGTTGATAAAACGATTGAAGCGAGGCAGGATCCTCTGGATCTAGCCTGCCCGCAGCTCTTAGT
>JALSNP010000014.1 GCA_026986935.1 Pyrodictiaceae archaeon
GAATGTTCTCAGATAACTAAAAAACCACTCACACATACAGCGCGCTGCGACTCGGTATTCCTACTGAGGCACACTATTAACATGTAGTCTCCACCTAGGTAACAGAGTTCATCAGGCGCAAGAGGTCTCCTAACCGTAAGAGCGCCATCAAATCTCGTCACGCTTGCTAATAAGGAAATGCACTCCACCGCTACACCAGCTAATACGACTATAAGGACTTTCTTCAAGGCATTTAAGCACCTACCACCCAGTATAAGGAGCCGAATGTTCAAAAGCCCCTCCGGCGGAAAAGGCTTGGGGGGACAAGGAGTGCCCTCAGTAGACGAGTGCCTCAAAATAGTGGAAAAACTATACAAGGACGGTGTACCAGTAAAAGAAATAGCTAAGCACTGCGGCAACAGCATGAGCACAGTATACAAGGTACTTGACAGGCTAGAGGCAATGGGCCGTATCAAGAGGAGAAGAGGGCACTACAGCAAACATAGACGCCTAAGCGAGGAGGAACTGGAACAAATAAAGAAACTATACACGCAGGGAGCAAGCATATACGAAATAGCCAGGCGGCTCGACAGACCCGAATCAACAGTATACTATGCATTGAAGAGACTAGGGCTCAAATAATCCAAGATATCTAGGACACCGAGAGCCTATTACCAGGGGCTCACCCTTAACCCCCCTTTTTAATACGAGAAGAAGGACTGTGCACAACCTAGACTACAACACTCTTGCCGAGCACTACAGCTCGCGAGCCATTAGGTAAGCATCCTCGCCGTCAAGATAATACATGGGTATTATCCTGACTTTTCTGAACCCAAGCTTCTCGTAGAGACGGATAGCAGGTATATTTGACACTCTAACCTCTAGATAGACCTCCCTGCACTCATACACGTTCTTGAGAGCGGACATAGCGTGCTCCATTAGTTTTCTCCCAATACCTCGGCGACGATACTGCTCTAGGACAGCGATAGAGACTATGTGCCCCTTCTTGACAATACTACCCTCTACTACATAAGGAGCACCGTACTCTACACGCGACATGACATACCCAACAACCTTCCCGCCAACCTCTGCTACGTAAAACGCCTCCCCCCATCTCTCAAGATGCTCCTCGAAGAACCACTCTGGGTAATTCTCCGGCAAAGACACCCTATTGATATACATGACTACAGGTATATCCTCCTTCCTAGCCTTCCTGACAACAAACTCTTCTCCAATACCTTCGCTCATTACCCTCACCATTGCCTAGCATACCGGGTTTACAATAGTAACTAACGTAATATTTTGCTACCACTCTCCCGCTAAAGCACTGGGTAGAAGTCTCTTAGTTCTTAGCACCACATCGCAAATATCGCGCCAGGAGTTATATATTTGCCCCGAATCGCTCACTTCACACATGTTATCAAAACACTATTTTTCAGAAATACCAATCCTACACTCTCCACCGGGCTCTCGGCGGCGACATGTAATGAGAGTATTTAAGCCGAGAATAGGGAGTGGAGACGATGGTTACACATATTGTGTCATAACTAAGCGTAAAGTAGCTAAGACTCATAGCTGTATAGAATTTGTAGGCGCACTAGACGAGGCGGAGACAAGCCTGGGTCTCGCACAGAGCCTTCTCGAAACACTAGCACCCAGTCTCAAACAAGAGGCCGAGATTCTAGAATATATGCAGAAACTGTTATTCCGCATAGGGTTCACGCTAGCAGGCCATGATTGTATAAGTAACGAGGATGTAAAGCTTGTCGAGAAATACATTGAACAATACTCTACAAGCGTCGAGCCCCTCTTCGTACTCAATGGCGGACACCCCGCAGCGGCAGCGACATCTTTTGCGAGAGCTATTATTCGTAGAGCTGAGAGAGCCTATTGGAAATGCATATCAGAGACAAGTATCCCTATAAGCAGGAGAGAGGAAATGGCTAAACTGCTTAACCGGCTAAGCGATCTAGCCTTTTTACTCCAAATCCACATAAATAAAGTGACTGGGAAAAACACTGCAAAAGCAACATGTAAGTAGCAAATAAGGCTACTAGGCTTGAACGCCTAAGAGGCGGTGAGCTAAGTAACCCTATAACCCCATGCAACCCTATGTAAGCATATATGGCGGGGATAGAGAGCCAACAAGCCCCTAGCCCGATGAAGAACGATGGGCGGCCAGACTTACTGGATGAGGATACATTGTAGCGCGGAGGGGTTTCCCTTGCGCATAACGGCTCTCTGCAATAATGTTAACCCGCCTATGCCTCTAACCGGTAGTGATTTAAAGAGACTGCTTGATAGCAGCGATCTAGTAGTTCTCCTGGGAGGAATTAGCCTAAGGGGTGCTAGGAGTTTAAAAGCATATAGTATAACTGGTTTATTCGACGACCATTACGTAGCAAAGGTTTTGGATGAAGCTACAATATTTGTAGAGAGTAAAGCACAATACTTATCTAACGAATGGTATTTGTTAGGAATAGGTGGAAGAGACCCCATAGCAAATATACGTGCAATAGAGAGAATTCTTAGCAAAACACCACAAGGTACTCACGATAATGGGAAAATACTTATTGCTAGCTATTTCTGCCCGTACAGCCTATGCGATAAATCATTACTTGGCGGTAGAAGAGGATTAAGAGAGTTACTAGAGTTTATGGAAAAGTACCCAGTAAGAGCAATACTTTCATGCGAGTGTGGACCAGGCGTAATAGAATACAAAGGAGTCACCACTATGTGTCTAGGCGGTGGTGATTGTATAGGTGTCCTAGATATTGGGGAAGACGACAAAATAGTTGGAAGAGTACATTGTGGTGATAATAGGGATGGAGCATTCCCTGGTAGAAATATATAGAAGAGTACTAGAGAACCCGGGTACTGATAACAGGTACCTATTAGTAAGAAGATTCCTCAAAGATATTGACAACTCTGTGGAGCTACTATCCCGAGTAATAGGTGGAGAAGATACCCCCGATACTGTAGCTACTATGGCCTCGCCGGAGAATGTTATAGCTGCTCTAGTACTTAACACCGTTAAGAAAACGGGCAGGAAGCTGAGGGTTATAGCTCCCAAGGAGCCGGTTCCCGGCTGGGACTCATTAAATCTACTGATAGATGAGCTGCTGGAAAGGGAGATCATAGAGGTTTATAGGGTTAGCTTTAGGCCCTCGGGCAGGAACCATGCACGTAGAATAGTCAGAAACGTTGCAAGAATAGCACGAGGGCTCTCAGCCAAGAATGTCGATGTCACTGAGGCTACAGCCCCCGTCATAGCTGGTCTTTATGCAGGCGGTGCTCGTAGATTTCTAGTACTCGTCTACCAAGGATATATAGTGAGTTATCAATCCTTCTCGTTCACAGCCTAGCTGCTTATCCACATAGATTCTTAATGCTACATTAGCACTGCGACTACTATGCCTGGGACCATGAGCGCTGCTTGCAACAGGCACGCAAGGAGGACTTTTCTTAGAACCATTACGTCGCTTGTTGCTAGATAGGCGTAGAGGAGCTTGTTTAAAACACTAGCAGCTGTCGCTATTATTGCGAGAAAAGCTATTGTTGAGGCACCAAGCCCCTGAAGAGCTGTCAACGCGAGGATAGTAGCGCTACTTGACACGAAACCACCGATTACAACTACGAGTGCAAGTCCAAATGAGCCAACATGGCGCAGGAGGTAAGCAGTGAAGGCCATAACCAGGTAGAACATTGTCATCTTGAATGCTGTGCCAAAGCTCAGAGGGTTCTCTATCTGGACCAGTGGCTGCTCTGTGCGAAGAGATACAAGGCGTTGCCAAGAATATAGTATGGGTAACGAGGACACTGCGAACGCGAGGAACAAGGACAGCACCACTCTCGATGGTATAAATCCTCCGGAAACTAGGTATACCACAACGAATGCTATGAAGCCGTTCCTTAGAAGCATAGCTGTGTTGGTTAGAACTGTTACGTCGAAAGCAACTATTCTACGAACCTCGCCAGTAGCTATAGATAGCAGAGCCGATAGCGTTGCCTCGCTGTTCGCGATGCCTCCGAAAAGCGCGGCGTAGGCGAACCCCTCGCTACCCTTAATCTTAGCAGCTATGTACCCTATATAGGATGTCAATAGGACGAGGACAAAGAATAGATACAAGCTTCTCAGACTAATGCCGTAGAAGTGCAGGCTAGAGGAGATGAAGAAGGGGCCGATAACCATTAGTATTACTCCGAGCTCAAGCGCCCATAATAGCTCCTCATAGCTTATCCTTCCTACAAAGCGTTCAGCCGGAAGCTTTATTGCGAGAACAAAGGTGGTAAGCACAGCAATACTAGCCGCTATCAGTATGTATCCGAGACCCGCTAAGAGACCGATAACGAAATCAACCATCATAACTATGACTGTGGTTATACCAGCTATCCGCGTGACTAGGAGCCTATAAGCGGCAAATATCGAGACAACTAGCACGAAGCTGAGTATGAGGAGCGATGTCTCTATGCCGCCAAGGGTGCCAGCGTCAATGAATACGCCTATTAACGCACTATAAACGGCTAGTAGACTAAACGTTCTCAACCCAGGGAACTCCTTGACAACAAGCTCCTCGACACCTATACGGGAGCGCTTCTTACGCTGAGTTAGAGCAGCTACTCGTGCCTTTTCACGCTCTATGCCAATAAGCATACCGGATAACAATGCCACAATAACCCTTTCAAGCACAGTCACGCTGGTTAGTGTATTCATAGCGTCCCCGCCTACGCTGCAGCCTTGACCTTGGTATCTACTGTAATGCTATGTCTTTGGATTCTTAATAAGGATAAGGCTGAGAGAAGACTATCACAAACCTAGGCATTTAACAATACCAACTATTTCACGATACCAATGAAGTAGGCAGGGAGGATAGGTATCTACTCCTAAGATAGGGCCTAGCGATGGGTCTGCGCCTCTGCATCCTAGGCTATT
>JALSNP010000015.1 GCA_026986935.1 Pyrodictiaceae archaeon
GACGAGGTTATCGCTTTTCGAGGACGCTACTATTATTATCTTATCCTTCTCCTTTATAGCCGCGTTTAGGTCTTCTAGGAACACGTCTACTGCCTCCTCCAGCCTAACTCCGAGGTTTTTGAGCAGTATGCCTATGCGCCTTCCCTCGTTCTCTAACTGTTCCCCTAGAGGATTGCAATTATTTACGAGGTTTATGGGCAGGAGAGCTAGACCCGCTCCACGGAGCTTTGAGAGCAGTAATGCTTTGCGAAGCGCGAGGGGTGCAAAGAGCCCCCTATTCTCTACCTCGATTAGGTTTGTTAAAAGGCTCCGCATGTAAGCAGCTAGCGTCATGCCGTGCTTGTTAGCTATGCCCTTTACGGCCTCTACTAGATCAGCGTCTAGCATTATGGGTTTCCGGCGCATGAGTTACAAGCCCCGTTGAAGGAGATGGGTTATTTGGCCTCCTTAATAACCTGGGCCCGTTCTCCGCAAGAGCGGGCTAGGGGATAATGGGTCGGGTTGCTTAGTTCTCCTTTTTCATTCTCTTGTCCTCGTATTCTATCACCACTATTGGTCCTAGTTGCTCACTAGCCTTAATAGTGTAGCCTAGCTCTTTTATAATGATTGTTGCTATTTCCCTTACATAGCCTGCTAGTACCTCTGACGCGTTATTCGGGTTAAGCGATATTATTAATCGTCTATCGCCGTTAACTCCTTCGACAGTATCTATTGTCGAGAACGGCGTGAAGAGAGAGATAATATCCTTTGGCTCAATATCCTCTACCCCGTGTGCCCTCAGGTAAAGCGTGGCTGTTTTTGTGAAGCTCTTCACCTTGTCCAGGAACTTGGCCCTCGTCTCATCACTACTCTCCTCGAGGAGTATAGCTAGCGCCTCGCTCGGCACTACGACAGCACCCAAGCGCTTAGTATCAGCTAAGAGGACGCTGTCACGAAATATGGTGGTTATATTGTCTCTTCCCTGCATCATTCGGGCAGCATGGGCTAGCATGAGGCTCGCAAGCTCTGATATGGTGAGCCCGCTGCGCTTAGCGATGCTCATAAGGTCTCGTAGAACAGACTCTGGGACCACTATGAGCTTCTTCGGCCCCTTCATTAATTCCTCACGCCACTCTCTACTCCAGAGATAAGGTTGCGTCCCCGCTATATAAGACTGGAGATACAAAGAATTACTGAGAGAGGTTTAGCATATAGTGTCTTATCGTTCCTTCGGGCCCATTACCTACTTGACTATCAGCGCCTCTCTACCCTTCTGCAATACTTTTTCCCAAATAGTCTCAGCGGAGACAAAGGAGCCTATGGAGAGACTTATACTCCCCTTAGGCGTCGTCACGGCCTCAGCGTTTTGGACAAAGTATTGCGCGTTGGCAGCTGGCACCGCCAGTAGATCGGATGATGCTGTGCTTACATTGGCCCAGAAGACTTGTACATCGTAGCTCGAGCTATAACTATTTGATCTGAACTCTAAGTCTTTGTCAAAGATTCTCGGAAAACTTATACTAGCCAATTTATAAACATCTCCATGATACTTGGTTACACCCTCTCCGGGCACCATTACTAGCCATTGCGCGTTACTAGTCTGCGCCATCGCTGGCAATATTGATAGGTGGATGTAGTCGTGGATCCCGCTGACTAGTGCTACTCCGTGGCAGAAAATGTGCTGGCCTAGCTCATTCGTATTATTCGTTGTATCAACAAGTATGGCTCTCCCATTGGTTGTAATAACTAGTTCCAGGGCTAGTACAGCGGCGTCATCAATTAGGCCGGATTTCTCGAAGAACTCTCCGGGATTAATGGTAACCGTTACCCCGAAGGCGCTGTTACCGACCTTGGTTAGGTTAAGCAACGCTTTCCCATAGAGCGCTCTCACAGCCAGCCCGGATCTCAGCCCTATTAACCGGGCAACGTTATCAACCACGGGTATACCTGGTCTCCACTCAGACAATGGTACTAGGTACGCGTAGAGAGCAACATACTGTGGGGAATTACTCGCGGGCCCATAGCTCTTAAGGGTATAGGAGGGCGAGAGCGACCAATAGAGCCTCCCAGCGGCAGTATAGCTTACCGGGATTACTCCAAAGCTTATAGTGAAAGACTGGGTGTACCTAGACACTATGAGAGGGACCAACAATATGTCTATGGGCCTCGAATAGATAACTGATATAGACTTTGATGTAATACAATGCCATCCAGTACTATATTGGCCCCTGCTCTGCGAACTATATATCCTTGCTACGAAGAACGGTGGTGACAGGTTAGCAACTATCCTCCACTCGTATGTCCAGCCTAAACCAAAATTGTTAGAAGAATCCCTAATAAGGTTGGCCGTGAATGGAAACACTACCCTATAGTCTCTCAAATATATCCACCCTGGTTCAGAAAACTCGTTCGATAAGGTATTAGCTGGGCTTTTGCCGATAAGTAGCACAGCGTCCTCATACTCTATGTGCATGGTAACGTTGCTATAATCCTCCGGTGCAGATGTCCTAATAACCTCCTCGGTATAGTTGCAGCCTATTAAGGGCTTACAATACACCGGGTAGCTTAGGTTTAGACCAGTACCCCCGAGCTCGTCTATGTAGCCCTCATAAGCCGATGCACTAGGAATAGGCACATATCTTATAGAATAGTTGCTCCTGGCTCCCACGAGGGTATAGCTAGTCTCGGACTCGTTTACAACAAGGCCTGGCAAAGGCCCATACCTCTCTAAGAGCTGTAGCACACCCCTCCCGCTTACTAGGATGCTCCTAACCCATACTGGTTGTAGCATAGCCGGAGAACTAGCATTAATACCGAAACCAGCATAACTATCGCATCTCCGTAGCACAGCCGAGGCATTAACCACGTATCCCGCGAGACAATACTTCCCAGGATCCAGGTCGTAGCGATAAACCCAGAACCCACCACTACTAGTATTCACGGTGACAACGACGTCTCGGCCACACGGGAGACTAATAAAAGCACTCCCATTAGCCCCGTCATAGGCGCCAACAATACTGCCGGAAAGATCGTACAATACCACGCTAAACCGACCCATATACCCAGGAATCCTCACCTCAACAGGTAGAGCACCGCTGCTACACTGGTCAGCGAGTGGTACAAGCTCTGTCCTCGGAGGCACAGCACTCATAGCAACAGAGTTAATAGCATGCATACCCGTGTATACAAGCCTTGTAACGAGGAGCGAGGCAGCAGCAGTAAGAGAAACCACTAACCCAAGCACAATAACCGCTCCGACAATGTTCTCAAGACCCCTCATCCCGCAGCCCCGGGGAAAAGCATGACGAGGCTTTGCTAAGGCGGCGAGGCCTAGGCGTAAGTAACCAAACAAACTGTATACAATAGTATACAACTGTTACCACACACCCCAAAAACCCTCCCCAACAACCTACCACTACCACACGGCCTAGAGGAAAAGGTAGACCAGCCAAAGGTGGATAAACCATGAGATCACCCCTCGTAAACACGCTTGTAATAGCCATATTCATCCTATCGATAGTAGCCCCGCTAGTCCCAGCAATATCGCCAGTAACAAAGGCAACAGCACAGACAACTGGTGTAACAATATGGGCGAACGCTACCAAGGTAAGCTATGGAGCCACAGTAGAGTTTGTAGTAACGGTGCCTAACGCCACAACGGACACGATAAAAACCAATATCACTGTTAACGGAGTTCTCAACACTGTCACCGTGGAGAGAAACGGGACAACAGACAACTATATCGGCTACCTTTACATAGAGAAGGTCGATGATAGTGCAAAGGTGGTATATACTTCTCTAAGCGGTTATACATCGATAACGCTAAACGGCACCCTTACAGCCGATGGCCAGACAATAGTAATAAGCAAGATTGGCGATGCTGAATGGATAATCTACTTCTATAAGACACTAAGAGTAGTCATAGACGGACGCGAGCATCCGCTAAACAGCGGGGTTTACTGGGTGCCCAGAATATGCTGCGGCTTCGAAGCAAACTATAACCCGTGGGAGTGGTATCTCATAGCGCCGATGGCGACTCCTGGAGAGCAGTACACAGTAGCTCTAGAAGTAGATGATGTAAATGGTAACCCAGTAGCGTCAACTAATGTGGTATTTAACGCGACCACAAAGGGTGGTATGATAGTACTAATACCAGCGAACGACACAGAGGCACAGAAGATAACCGATCTCCTATACAATACCAGCGAGGCGGTTATACCCTGGTACATCGAGGGCGCGGACTTCAACAACGTGATCAGAGAGGGCGACTTCCTAGTACTCAAAGCCTATGTACCAGCACTCTCAAGCGAGCCCGCTACCGCGCAGCTCAGAATATTCGTAAGCATAGCAAAAGTATATACTGAGCCAGCAACACTCTCACTAAACCACCCAGACTTCACAGTATACGTAGCCGATGCAGACGCCAACTTCAATACACAGGCTGCAGAGACCTACCCGTACCAGATAAACATAGAGGGCAACACCTACACCCTAACAGAGACTGGGCCAAACACTGGCATCTTCGAGGTGAAGCTCAACCTCCTAACCGACGGGCTATACCCATCAATCTACAACGAGAACGATAACAAGCTAAGCTGGACAATGCAAGAAGTGAGAATAGACAGCTGCAATGGCCCATGCACCTGTGATAGATCAGGAGTCTTCACAATACAGTACCACTACGCAAAAGTAGAGGCAGTCGAAGCATCAGTAATACTAAGACAGGCAACAGCGTGCTGTCCAGTACTAAAACTAACACTAAAGACGAACGATACTGACGTGCTAATGGGCTATCCATCAACAGTCCCAGTGGCGACAGTAAAGGTGCTTGCCG
>JALSNP010000016.1 GCA_026986935.1 Pyrodictiaceae archaeon
TAGGCGCTAAGATGGCCATACTTTATGGCCAAATCAAGACAGGGAAGCCCGTAGAAGTATATACATCACCCATAGGTTTCACAAAGATTTACTACTATAAACTGAAAATAGATATAGAGCATAATAGGCCCATAATTCTGAGCTATGCTGAGCACGATAATAAAGCCCTGTGGCACGGTACTCGTATAAGCGTCGTGATAGAGGGGGACTGGTCGCGGGCCCGAAGCCGTGTATACGAGTATATTAAGCGTACAGCCATAGCCACCCCGTACGCCGATATCGTGTTCATAGATCCAGAGGGTAACCTAATAGCATATTGGCATAGCATAGAGAAGCTCCCCCGCCCACCCAAAGAAGTTAAGCCGCACCCACATGGAGTCGATATAGAGCAACTAAAGAGACTAATACGAGACGTTAAGGCAAACACCCTGATCGAGTTCCTTGTAGCAGCATTCCAGGGAGTCGGTAAGCGCACAGCCGAGTCCTTCATCAAGTGGGCAGGACTAGATCCAAAGCTTAACCCCAGCAAGCTAACTGATACAATGCTCAGTGAGCTCGCAAGAAAGCTAAGAGAGTACCAAAAGTTTCGCCCACCATCAGCTGAGTCCCTTTCACCCTTCGGCCCAGAGATAATAGAGGCTGGCCTAAGGGCTATCCTCCACCCAGAGTTCGTTGTAGCCGTGTCACGTAGACCAAAAGCCTACGAGGGTCACCCATTCATTATCGAGGTTGGAATAGCGTTTGGTGGAGAAATCCCTCTATCGAACGAGCCCATGCTTCTCCGCTATGCTAACAAGATACCATTACTTTACGACGAGAAATCAGACGTTGCTTGGAAAGTAGTAGATCCACGAAGCTTTAATTGGAAAGACTACATGGTAGTCTTCCCAGCCCCTGTTGCCGTGTTAACCCATATAGCAAGTACGAAGGTGCCGTATAAAGGGGTTGGCAAGGAGAGTGTCGCCGACGTCCCAGAGATCGAGCACGAGCTACGCAACGCTTTAAGAGAAGCAGCGAGAAAACTCCGACTATACTTATTACAAAAGAGAAGAGAGGAGGAGGCCCGGAGAAGGGTAATAACTTTCGTAAAATATACCCCAGAGGTAGCGAAAGGACTTGCAACCATACTCAAAGATGTAGATGAGAAAACAGTACAGGAAATGCTATTAAGTGCCATGAAGCGACGCCTCCGATTAGATGATGAAGAGTTTGCAAAATTAGTCCAGGGACTAGAAGTAAGTATAGAGGAGTAAAGAGGGTGAAAACTATGAGCATAGAGGAATACATCGACAAAGCCGATATAGAAGCCCGCAAGAGGGCGCTTCAAGCATTTCGTGAAAGATTTAAAGAGATACTTGAACAGATAAAACGAGGCGAGAACCCAACCATAATGCTGCCCAAGCGAACCCTGGCTAACACCATATATGATGAGAAAAGAAAACTCCTTCTCCTTGGCCCAGAGAAGCTTAGCAGAAGCTTCTTCGACCTACACGAATCAAAGAAATTCATGCAAACACTGCTCATGGCAAGAATAATCTACGAGGCACTAGAGAGGAACGAGTACCCGACCATCCGTGACCTATACTACCGGGGGAAGCATACAATCATATACAGAGAGCCTGGCGGTAGAAAACACGAAGAAAACACATGGGATGAACAAAGAGAGTCCGATGCAGTGATAAGAGATATAGAGGTATTCACTGGGCTCCTAAGAGAAGAAATGCTCATACTCAGTAAGGAGAAAGGAAAAGTTGTAGGCAATATGAGGATAAGAAGCGGCGGCGACACAATAGACCTAAGCAAAATGGGACACGGAGCCTATGCCATAGAGCCTACCCCTGACCTCATAGAATTCGTTGATGTTGACGCCGAGTACGTGCTCGTAGTAGAGAAAGACGCTGTGTTCCAACAGTTACACAGAATAGGCTTCTGGAGAAAACACAAAGCCATACTAATAACAAGCGCTGGGCAACCCGATAGGGCAACAAGACGCTTCGTAAGAAGACTAAACGAGGAGCTAGGCTTACCAGTATACATCCTCACAGACGCCGACCCCTACGGATGGTACATATACAGCGTCTTCAAGATAGGATCCATAACCCTTAGCTATGAGAGCGAACGCCTAGCCACACCAAACGCTCGCTTCATAGGAGTAAGCATGACCGACATATTTGGGTACCGGAAGAAAAAACCCTATCTAACAGAGCAGGAACGCAGAAACTACATAATAAAAGCAAAAGACGCTGACATAAAGAGAGCATACGAGCTTAGAAACTATAAATGGTTCCAGACAAGAAAATGGAGAATCGAGATAGACATATTCTTAGAGAGGAAAGCAAAGCTAGAAATCGAGGCCCTAACAAGCAAGGGGTTAAGATTCCTAGCCGATAAATACTTGCCAGAGAAAATCGAGACCGGTGACTGGATAGAATAAAGACCTAATTACCTAGAAGAATAGTAGGTACTTCTTCTAAACGGAGAAGAAAATGAAGAGACCATCTATATGTAATAAGATTCACATAGATGAGCTGGCATCAAGACTAGATCACGCAGTACTACGGCCATGGAGCACTATGAGTGATCTTGAAAAAGCTATAGAAGAATTAGAGAAACTAAAGCTAAGATGCTTAATCCTAAGCCCAACATTGCTCAGCGAGGCCCGTGGCCTCACAAGTAAATGCCTCGGGGCAGTAGCCGGGTTCCCCTACGGCTATCACACAATAGAGTCAAAGATAAAAGAAGTCGAGGACCTAATAGCCCTCGGCGCCGATGAAATAGACTTCGTTGCCAATCTACAGTTATTCCTAATAGGCAAGAAGAAGCAATACATAAACGAGATAAAAGCCGTCACAACAATATGTAAAAGCGCTAACGTGGTATGCAAGGTAATAATAGAGGCACCAGCACTAACTCCTTCACAACTAAGAGAAGTCGTAGAACTAATAGCTAAAAACGCGGAACCCAATTTCATAAAAACTAGCACAGGATACGGCCCCCGACACACAGTAGCAGACGACATCATTATAATAGATGAAACATTGAAGGAACTAGGCCTTAGGAAAAACATAGGCATAAAAGCAGCTGGTGGTATTAGGCAAGGCCTCCAAGCAGCACACTACATAAGCCTAGGAGCCGACATAATAGGGACAAGCACGCCAAGCAAGATACTTAGTTCATATAAAGAAGCTTGCCTGTACTAGCTCCCTTTACCTAGCACATAGTAAGTGATGAAACGACGGTCTCGCGAGCCTATGAGGCGATGAAGAGTATTCTCCTTGCTGAGGTATCTAGAGGAGTAGGATCTTGGTCTCACCGCGTAGGTTTCAGCTGAGACAGGTTTCTTCATAGCCTTTGATGCTCGGAACCCCTTTATCATCACAAAGACAACATTGTTAGTCAGCTAGTCCTCTACCTTGCCAAGCACCTCGTGGAAAGTATTCTCGCCGCAATATTTGCAATAATGGTATAGTCGTTTATCCTTGAGCTTTAACAAGTCGAAGCTAACCTCAAGCTCCCAGGTATTCCCGCATTTAGTGCATCTTAGTAACCACTTAGTCATACCGTGTTCACCACTTGGGTATTTTTATCCCCTGTTTCTTCTGTTTAAAGTTCTTGAACTGTTTCGGGGCTTAATTAGTCCTCTCCTCACAAGCTCGTTAAGGCACCGTCTTAGTACTCGGCGTACACGCCATCGTTTCTCAATGCTACCGAATAGGCGTATAGCTGTTGAACGTATACTATTAGTTATTGTTATATCCTTCAGTATTTTCTTTTCTTCCTCGCTCAGCATATCCTGCAAATAGCGAAGCGCTAATCTAGCTACATCAGCTGGTGATAACCCAAGATAGGGGTCTTGGGGCTCTAGCTCGCTAAGGTTTTGAATAAGCTCGAACTCTATTATAGTTACTACGTCATCGGGACTAATCCTCCCATAAGCTCTTTGAAGAGCCCTAAGGAGCTCATTTACATTCCTAAACCCATCCTTCTTAGCGTCCTCGTCTGTAAGCTCCTTCACCTTTTTGTAAGTCACATTAACTACCCTTACCTTTGCTACGGGCCTCCCCCCTCCATGAACTATGAGCTCGTCGTACTTCACCTTGACTCTACCAAGTCTTATAGTAGCCCTCTTTCTACCCGAAAGTATATCATCAACATATTCTCCTTTAACCATTAAATGTCTTCCAAGAAACCTAGTCCGTTCCCGCGCTTCAGACATTTCATAGCCCCATCGCTGATAACGATTACAGAAGTCCTTATTAGAAATTAAGATCTCTGTGTACCAAGGGGGCTGTGAAGGTCATCTCTGTACCCCGGCCCTGATACGGGCCGGGCATCTGAAGAGTTGTATGAGGAGGGGCCAAAGCGCTGAGCCCCTACTAGCCCTGCTCACTATATATTGTTGCAGGTTCTATGACATCATGAGGCCTTGTTCTAGTTTTAGCAGGTATAACCGCTCCGATCTTTAGTGCCTCTAGTGGCTGTGTCGATGTCAATTTTATTTCATCGCTGACCTCTCCATACGGTATATTGAGGGTCACCGTGTAGGGTGCTAATGAAGCCGCCGCCCCCACTATACTGTCAGCTATGTAGCTATGCGAGCCTATTTTCGCACTAGTATATATTATGCTCCTCTTTATCTCCGTATAAGCCCCCGCTATCGCAGAATCAAATAAGGATACATGGTCTCTTAGGAAACTATGCGCTCCCACCAGCGCGCCATGTCCAATGTATACTGGCCCCTTTATGACAGCGTAGTGGTCTACGCGTGCCTTAGCCGCTATATATGCTGGCCCCTCTATCACGGCTGTACTAGCAACCTCAGCGTCTTTTTCAATTATAACGCTCTTTATCTTCTCTAAGTCCAGGCGAACAGCTAGTAAATAATCCCATGGAGTGTCTAGATCAACCCATTCTCCTATCCAGACATCTGCCTTAAGATCTTTCCTAGCAATATAATCTATAGCGTCGTGGAAGCTTCTCCCCTCGTTGCAGATGAGCTCTTTCAGAATACGGGCATCTATTGTCAAGAGCCCAGCAAATATGTAGGGTCCCTCGCCTATACTTGTCACCCTCTGATCTATCGGGTCAATTGTTACGCGTAGAAAATTACCCCTCATAACTACCGGTCTTGTCACTGTTATCAAGGGCTCATAGTCTTTCAGTACTTTAGCTATGTGGGAGGAAATCATTGCCTCCTCAGAGTAGATATCACCATATAGTATCGTTACCAGTCTCTCACCAACAAGCGCACTAGATGCTAGAGCAGAGCATAGAGCCCCCTCTATACCGCTTACTCGTTGCTCAATAAAATTACAACCACCAACATTGTAGCAGTAGTCTGCAAGCCTACTATCATCTGAAACCACAAGGACACTATCAAAATACTTCAACATAGCTCTTAGCTGTATATCTATTAGAAGCCCTCTCGGAAACTTAAGTAATGAGCGCGACCCCTCTCTACCCATTATGATCTTTATCCTCTTAGCCGATCCTCCTGCCAAGACTACTCCTTTCATGCCCAAACACCGATATCAATTATCTAACGAGGCTACAACGAGGGCTCAAAAATTATTCAACAGTAACTGTTTTAGCAAGATTCCTAGGCTTATCCGGATCCCTTCCAAGTGCGACAGCAAGCCTGTAAGCTAACAATTGGAGCGGCGGAGTGAGCGCATAAGGAGCAAGAACCTCGCCCCAGGGCCCAACGGTCACAACTATATCAGCTCCCTTTACATCCTCGTAACCATCTACGCCGAATAAAATAGTGCTCGCGCCACGCGCTTTCATCTCCATGATGTTTCCCTGGAGCTTCTCAAAAAGGTGCTCAGCGGGCGGCGTGGCCACAAAGATTACCGGAAAACCTGGCTCAACCAATGCTATAGGGCCATGTTTGCTCTCGCCAGCCGGGTATGCCTCTGCATGTATATAGCTAACCTCTTTTACCTTGAGAGCCCCCTCATAGGCTAAGGGGACTCCAAGCTCTCTTCCAAGTATGTACATACTATTACTCTTTTTGAGACCAATCACGAGCCTCTCTATAATCCTAGAGGACTTCTCAATAGATACGGAGGCCGCCTCACCTGCTCTCTTAAGCTCGTTCACCAGGTCCTTGTACTCGCTTTGCGTGAGGACACCCCTAATAAGACCCAGTCTCAGCGATAAGAAGGTCAAGGCAAGCACTTGTGTTAGAAAAGTCTTAGTCGCTGCAACCCCTATCTCTGGGCCTGCCCTTGTGTAGATAGTCTTATCGGACTCGCGTGGAATAGTGCTCCCAATAACATTGGATACGGCGATTATTTTTGCGCCTTTTTTCTTAAATGCTCTAAGAGCTTGGAGACTATCTATAGTCTCGCCACTCTGGCTAACAACTATCAACGCGGAGTCGCTACCCGATAACCTGCTATAAGTACTGTACTCGCTTGCGATAAAGGGTATAGCGAGCTCTCTTGCTAGAAGAGAAAGATAGTAAGTAAATACGAGCGAGGCGTGATAGCTCGTACCAGCTCCCGTTATGAATATCTTATCGGTATCGGCTAGTATCTTAGCAGCGTCTTCAACCTCTCTGCTCGAGAGAAGCCCCATATAGGTTTCATAGAGAACCCTAGGCTGCTCCATTATCTCCTTTAGCATATAGTGGGGATAGCCCCCTTTCTCGGCGTCCTCAAGGCTCCAGGTAATTGTTGTTATTCTTGCTCTCCAATCTATCGAGCGACCCTCCTTCTCTATATGAACCCTATATGGCTCAATATAGCCGTATTCACCGTCATTTAGTACAATAAATCTCCTAGTATAAGGAAGCATGGAAGGAATATCGCTTGACAACATGTTAAACCCGATTCCGAGGCCTATGAGTAGCGGGCTTATATTCCTGGCAAAGTATATTCTCAGAGGCTCATCTTCGTGGAGAACCGCTATAGCATAAGCTCCTTCAAGCATTCGTAGAGCCTTCTTAAACGCTGAGAAGAAATCCCTCTCTTCCCTACTGAAGTGTTCTAGAAGATGAGCTATTACCTCTGTGTCGGTATCGCTCTCGAACCTATGTCCTTGCTCCACAAGCCATTCGCGAAGCTCCGCAAAATTCTTTATTATACCATTGTGCACTATGGCTATCTTCTTGTTGCAGTCTAGGTGGGGATGGGCATTAACCTGGTTAGGTGCTCCATGCGTAGCCCACCTTGTGTGAGCAATACCGCTTATAGCACAATATGTACTAACTCCATAAGACCGGACAACGTCATCAATACGCCCCTTATTTTTGAAAACTAGTAGTTTTTGCGAACCGCATTCTATGAAAGCGAACCCGGCGCTATCATAGCCTCTATACTCAAGCCGCTTTAACCCCTGCACCAGCATCGGCATTACATTAGGTACCTGGTCTGGATCAGCTGTAACCCCTACTATTCCGCACAAGGAACCCAACTGCCCCCTAATGGCCTCTGAGAAATAGTTACTACAAGGCTATATAATAAAAAAGATGCCTATTAAGACAATTACTTGGGCATGTGATGAATGAACCCCTGTCGCGACCTCGAATGAGCGTCCTTCAGCGTACTGATGCCCCTTGTTTAGGAAACTTTACCAGAGGAATCACTGGTTACTGGTAAGTGATATGCTCTTTTCAAGATATACTAGGCTAGGCCTCCTCGAGACATATCGAGGCAATGTCTGCTGCACTCTTGGATATCCTTTCACATCCTCTAGGACCTTTTGGAGAAGCTCCTCTGGCTTTAATGCTATGCGGTCATTAGTTCTACGTATAGTTACATTTATTGTTCCAGTTTTGACCTCTCTATCGCCGATAACGCCTATATAGGGTATCCATTCTCGCGCCGCATCTCTTATCCTCCTACCTAGGCTAATGTCTCTATCATCTATATCAACCCTTATTAGATTGGTTTCGAGGACATGTGCTGTTTTCTCGGCTAGTGCCATTTGTTGCTCATCTTTTGGGTTCAAAGGTATGAGCCTAACCTGTATAGGTGCGAGCCATGTGGGCAGGTACGGTGTTTGTCCTCTCTGCTCCGTCTTTACAGCCGAGTCGAACACCATGTATATGTATCGCTCCACAGAACCTATTAGAGCTGTATGTATGATTACGGGGTATTTCTCCTCGTTGTTTTCATCAACATATCTTATGCCAAAACGCTTCGCGTTACCGATATCGAACTGGTATGTTGCTATCTCACGCGGCCTACCAGCAGCATCTATTATGTGGTACTCCACGTTTACTACCCAGTAGTAGATCCCAGCAGGGTAGAGCGCTATCAGCGCTGGTTTCCCGTCTCGTCGTATAAGCTCGAGCAACAAGTCGCGCTTCTCTTCCCAAAAGTCCTCTGTAACATTATATACAGCGTAGTACTCTTGGTTAAGCCTCTTAGCCTCCCTATGAATTACTTCCTGTAGCTTCTCGCTTATCTTAACAGCCTCCTCTAGATCCTTTGTTAGAATGTGTAGATCCGGCATATAGAACCTTCTTAGCCTAAAGCATAGGGTTACTTCACCGCTCTGCTCTAAGCGATAACTATCCGCTACCTCGAACATCCCCATAGGTAGATCCCTATAGCTAAGTACATAGTCCTTTAGCATGGCGAATTGTTGGTGGCAGGCAGCGTATCTTAGCACTAAGTGTTTCCTATCAGTCCAGAGCTCGTATAATCTATCCCCGTAGAGCTGTGCATGCTCGTAAACAGGTTTCGAGGATAAATCGAACATGTTTGTACCACGTATTTTCAGCACTGGTATACCGAGGTTGCGGGCTAGTAGCCAAGCGTACTCAGATACAGCGTCAACAAGGAGTGATGCATGGGGCTCGTATCTCATATGCCCGTAGTCTCCCATGGGTTCCCATTCGAACCCGAATTTAGCGCATAGCTCGTTAACGGGGTTTTCGACCTCCCCTATTTCTTTCCCCAAGGCCTCTTTCTCGATCAGTATCTTCATTTCTCTTGATGCTTTCTCTAGGTATTCTTTGGGCTCATAGACCTCTCCTCGAGGAGTCAATACGAAGTACTTTTTCTCTATCTTAGGCCTGGTGATGGTTTGTGGTGTATAGGTTCGTGATAGCTCTGAGAGGGGATGGCCTAGGCAATGGATACGGAACTCTTTATACCATCCAAAGGGCGCCCTATACACTTGGTAAGAACCATTCTTGACGCTTCTTAGCTCCTCTTCAAGGATTTGTAAAATATTGATGGCTGCATGTGGTGGAGCCAATCGATTGGAGAGATGAGCATATGGGTAGATGAGTATGTTCTTTGCGCCGACCTTGCTAGCTACGTCGGCTATGTCAAGGGCAGCTTTTCTCGAAACATCTCTGGGAGATTGTGTGTCAACATCCTCTACTGATGTGAACGCTACGAGAACGTTCTCCAAGCTTAGGGTCTCGGGTACTTGGTCTAGTTTCTCTGCGTCGGGTATTGCTTTTGAGCGGGCTTTATAGTAGAATTCTTTTGCGTGGATAAGTAGTACTTTCAATTGTCTACACCATTATGTTGCACGATTTGCTTGTTGCCTAGACTTGTTAGCCTTGTCAAGGGGAATATAAGATTAGAGCTTACGGCCGCCTCTATTAAGTAATGGAATAGTTTCGGCTAGGTAAAGAGGAGTATATAAGGGTACTACTCGCCTCCCTCCACCACGGGTTAGAAAGGTATGGCGAAAAAAGAGGTCAAGACGATAACCGACTTGCCGGGAGTAGGCCCAGCTACAGCAAATAAACTAATAGAGGCAGGCTATGGTACCCTTGAGGCAATAGCCGTCGCCACTCCACAAGAGCTAAGCGCGGCAGCCGGAATACCCCTGACAACTGCCCAGAGAATAATCAAAGCCGCCCGTGAGGCGCTAGACATACGGTTTAAGACCGCTCTGGAGATAAAGAAGGAGAGACTAACAGCTAGAAAAATAACAACTGGGAGCCGGAACCTCGACGATCTCCTCGGCGGCGGGATAGAGACGCGAATGATAACCGAGTTCTTCGGCGAGTTTGGTAGCGGTAAGACACAGATATGCCACCAGCTTGCAGTAAATGTTCAGCTCCCACAGGAGAAGGGAGGACTAAGCTCCGGCGACGCAAGGGCGAAAGCGGTTTACATAGACACTGAGGGGACTTTCCGCTGGGAGCGCATAGAGAATATGGCTAAGAGATGGGGCCTAGACCCCGACGAGGTAATGGCTAATATATTCTATATCCGGGCAATAAACAGTGACCACCAAATGGCTATTGTAGATGAGCTATTCAACCTAGTCCCCAAAGAGAACATAAAGCTCGTAATAGTTGACTCTGTTACAAGCCACTTTAGAGCCGAATACCCGGGCAGAGAGAACCTTGCAGCACGCCAACAGAAGCTAAACAGACACCTCCACCAATTAGCGAGACTAGCAGAGATATATGACCTGGCAGTAGTAATCACAAACCAGGTAATGGCAAGACCCGATGTATTCTATGGAGACCCGACACAAGCTGTCGGCGGCCACGTGCTAGGTCATGCCCCTGGTGTGCGAGTACAGCTAAGGAAGAGTAGAGGTAATAAGCGAATAGCTCGTGTAATCGATGCTCCACACTTACCCGAGGGAGAAGCTGTATTCGTTATAACCGACTACGGTATAGCTGATCCAGAGGAATAAGCTGAGTACGCCTTTACCCCTCCAACAGTGCCAAAATAGGGCCGCGCGTCACCGCCTAGGCGGTTACCGAGACGCACCTAGTGCATTTAATAACCTCGTTTACATCCAGCACGAATCTTGACTTTTTCCACATAAACCTTACCCGGCAATCATCTATGTAAAGTACGGGTCTACGAAGCCTAAGGGTGAGCCCGCTTAAAGAGTCGCTTGTACTCATTTCCTCAAAGCGTACAAATACTTCTAATCCTTTACAAGCGATTATCCTATCCCTCAACCCTTTAACTAGGAATATAAGCGCCCTCTCCTCTCCCCCATCACAAGATAATACGAATACCGCTCTCCTTATCATGTCACGTACTGCGAGAGGATCGCGGCTCTGATAAGGAAGGGTCAAAAGCCCTCCTCTCTTCTTAAAGGAGCATCCGAGAAATATTCTTCTTAGAGCATGCTCATAGCTATTATTGGGCTCCACGGACTCGGCACCACGGGGATAGAGATCCTTGATACTAGAAATTATAACAATAGCTGTACTAGCTGTGCTATCTCTATACGATATTAAGGCTAGAGAGCTTCCCCGAGGCCTTGTCTATTCATCGTTGATTATACTTCTTGTAGCTAGATTGCTAAGCGGCTTCCAAATACCTAGCAAACTCGTGTTAGTTTACGCGCTCTTCGACGTAGTACTATTAGCAATGCTGGCAATAATGGCGTGGCTAAAACTCATTGGCTGGGGCGACGTAGCTGCTTTGGCTATAATAGCGGCCTCGACCCCAACACCTGTTTACTCAGCTAGAATTATGCCACCATTACTACTAGTCCTAATATACTACGTAATAATAGTTGGCATCCTCATGGTATCTACCGCGATATACAACATGGTATTCCATAGGTCGGCTCTCTCCCAGCTACCTCCACGATACAGAATAATCTATCTATTCATTGCACGCCCACTAAAAGCAGAGAAAATCCTAAAGAAGCCTGGATGGTGGTACCCTCTAAACCTATGCGGCGAGTACCGAACAACCTTTAACATATACCTAGACCCACCAGACATTGCAAGACAAGTCCAGCAAGCCATAAGCAAGGGCTGCGTAAAGAAAGACTCAACCATATGGGTTACTTACGGGCTACCAGGATTACCAATAATAACAGCTGCATACATACTCGCCATACTTATTGGAGATAAAGTCTTCATATAGTCAAGCACTCTTAGAAGAATCGTACCGGGGAGCCAGGGTTTTGACGTGGCTAAAACTCCTATACGCCCCTTGGAGATTCAGGTACATTAAATCAATATCAGATAGTAGTGAGCAAACATGCATATTCTGTGAAGCCCCAAGGAAAAGCGATGAGGAAGCATTCATACTGGCCAGGGGGAAACATAGCTATGTAATAATGAACCTCTACCCCTATAATACTGGCCACGTAATGGTGGTACCCTATAGGCATGTTGCAAGCCTCGAGGAGCTAAAAGACGACGAGGCACTAGAAATATTTAAGTTCATAAGGATATCCATAAAGGTTCTCAAAGAAGCCATGAAGCCACATGGATTCAATATAGGCGTCAATATTGGTAGAGTTGCTGGCGCAGGCATAGACAAGCACGTCCATGTCCACATAGTCCCTAGGTGGAACGGGGACGCTAATTTCATGCCCATAATAGGCGGGGTCAAAGTAATATCCCAGGATATCAGGGAAACCTATAATATGCTAAAACCATTATACGAAAAATATCTTTAACCATATTACAAAGCTATATCATAAAACCAATTGTTTTGGTCCCCTAAGGAGATCTTGTCATCTAATTCTCTATTGGAGAAGAGCTTGTACCCTCCTAATAAAGGTCTCAATGTCCCCTAGGTTCCTCATTATCTCGTCGCGGGCATCACTAAGCCCCCTAGGCCCTAGCCTAACTATTCTGACTCTTAGAGCACGCGCATACTCGGCGAGTAGTTGCGCCCTATTACTATAACTCCGCGCCTCATTTATCCCCGCCTCGTTCAACATGATTAGTAGCTCATAGAGCTTGTTAAGGTCACGCTCTAGGACACCATTTAATATCGAGTGCTCTATATCAAGTAGCTCTTGTCTTATATTTTTTGCAAGAGATAGAGCCTCATTTACTATTTTTCTAGCTCTCTCTACATCTATTCTCCTTAATCCTAAAAACCATACGGCGTCGCTCATGGTCTGCAACCCTTTCTACCTCCCCTGCTCTAACTAGTTTGGAAATAATTTCTCGTACATCTATTTTTCTTAAATTCTGGTATTTTTCTCGAAGCTTTTCATATATTTCGTAAAACTCCAATCCATCAGGATTAGTACAAAAAACCTCTTTAATATCCCTCTCGCTTACTGCCATTAGCCGACACCTTGATATTCCCGCCCACTTTACAACCCTAATCAAGAACCGTCTCCAATAATATATCCTAGGCTCGTTTAAACATGATGCCGGGAACCCCAGAGCAGCGCCTACGCCTACAGGTGAACTCTTATGAGCCTAGAGAATCTCGAGCTAGAAGTAGTAGAGCAATATGAGCTACTAGGCGAAAAACGCTACAGACTTAGGATAAAGGGTACCAGTATTTATCTAAACGTCTCGGCCAGTAACGAGAAAGAGGCCCTAGACAAGGCCAGTAAGATGATCAAAGAGCTTAGACTCGACAGGTTGGTGAAGGAGGTATTTCAGTAAATCGTTTCCCTATATTCTCTTTATGGCTTGTTTAGTCTTCAATGCCTCCTCGAACTCTTTTATAAGCTCTCGTGAGACGCGCTTAAACTCGCTCTCATCAATTCTTTCTATAAACAGTTTAAAGAACTTAGCTAGGCAAGTCTTACTGTGGAATGCTAGCTCTATGCCTGCTCGCCTAATCACTATTCCCTGTCCCTCTGGGAAATAGCGCCCGCATACGATGCAACGATACCTCTTCGGCTTGGGCAAGACCATCTCCACCCCTGGCGAGGCCTGGGCCTAACTTATATTAACCTATTGCGTAAGAAATCTGAGAGTGCTAAATCTACTCTGGGGCTCACAGACTAAGTTCGCTACCGCGTTAAGCGGGTTTGGCCGCTTGCGCCGAAGAGCATCGGTTCGGCTCAAGGTATGTGGTAGGAGTATATGAGGTAGGGGTAGATGAGAGATGGTCGCTAAAGCAGCGTCACCGTTATCGATGCTTAATGCGAGAATAGTGGAGCTCATAAGAAAGCGTGGCTGGGAGTCTCTAACCGAGGCGCAGGAAAAGGCTATAGAGCCCATTCTGCGCGGCGACAACGTTGTAATAGTGGCTCCAACAGGGTATGGTAAGACTGAGGCAGCGCTTCTACCAATTCTCTCAAGAATGGTTGAAGAGCAGCCAGAACCAGTAGCAGTGCTCTATATAACTCCTCTCCGCGCCCTAATCAACGACCTATATGAGCGAATAAGTTGGTGGGCAGAGCAACTAGGCTTTATTGTTGCTCGGAAGCACGGCGATGTTTCTCACGCAGAGAGAGCTCGACGCTTGCGCAGAGTACCCCACATACTCATTACCACCCCGGAGAGCCTTGAAATAGACCTTGATTGGGCCTCTAGGTTCCGTGTACATTACCGTAATCTCAGATGGGTTATAATAGATGAGGTCCATGAGATAGTCTCATCAAAACGTGGCGTACAGTTAGCAGTCCTGCTTGAACGCTTTAGGAGGCTCGCAGGCGATTTCCAGCTCATAATGATATCAGCCACCGTGGGTAAACCCGAGATCATAGCTGAGGCCTTTAAGGGGAGTTCTAGAAGAAGCGTCAGCGTTGTGAGCATAGATAAGCGCAAAGATATAGAGATAACCATAGACTATGTCGATGCACCTAGCACCGAGTTCTGGAAGAAATCAGCCGAGAAACTCCTAGAGCACATGGAGCCACTGACACTAGTATTCGTTAACTCAAAGCACGTAGCCGAGAGACTGCACGAAGAAATAGAGAAGAAAGGCATAGATGGCGTGGTTGTTCATCACGCCTCAATATATGGTGAGGAGAGACAGAGAATAGAGCGGATGGCGAAGCAAGGAAAAATAAAGATGATAATAGCCACTAAGACCCTAGAGCTAGGAATAGATATAGGCTCGGTAAAGAAGGTTATACTGTTCAGGCCAACCGGTACAGTATCATCCCTTATCCAGAGGCTAGGCAGGAGCGGGCACAGCATAGAGGGCAACGTTAGAGGCGTGATCATAACCACGGATAAGGTAGAGCTCCTTGAAGCCTTATCAGAGGCTAGACTAGCTATTAGAGGAGAGGTTGAACCACCATACATACCTAGAAAACCCTTCGACATGATAGCCCGGGCCGTAATAGGGATGGCTTTATCAGGTATGTATACTCTCGAGGAGGCGTATGAAATCCTTAAAAATGTTAGTTACTTCAAGAACTTATCGAGGAAGGAGTTTGATCACCTAATTAAGTACCTGGTAGAGAACAAGATGATAAAAATAAACGGTGAAAACAAGCTCGTTCCCGGCTCACAGTTCTACAGGATCTGGAGATTCGACGCCGGGGAGACAAGCAAGTACAGTTGGTGGGTACACAACTTCTCAGAATTCTTCACAACGATAGGCGAGAAAAAAGCGTATATAGTCAAGACCGTTGATGGTAAGACCGTTGGCGAGCTTGACTCAGAGTACGTTATGAGACTCCTAAGAGTAGGGCAAGTTCTTAGACTAGGTGGGAAGAACTGGCAAGTAGTAGATATCGATGAGCACAGCAATCGGGTAACAATAACAGAGGCTAATACAAGCACAGCAGCTGTACCATTCTGGAGAGGCCAAGGCCCACAAGTATCTAGCCTGGTCATTACCGAGCTAGAGAAGGTTCTAGGCGAGCTCCATAGCAACGAGGTAAAGCTACCTAAGGGGATAAGGCTAACCAAGGACGCCGAGAAAGCTGTCAGAGAGCTCATGGACGAGGTTCATCGATATAAGTACCCGTACCCAAGTTCCAAGAGAATTATAGTAGAGCAACTAGCCGATGAAATAGCATACATGATTCTAGCACCAGAGCCAGCTATCAGAACCCTAGCGTATATCGTGATGCTCGAGATGTATAGAGAGAATTCCGAGACATACACAAAGATAACGCACTACGGGTTCGCGGTCCCATCAAAGATACTGAGCTTTGACCCCATAAAGTTCCTAGCATCCCTTGAGAGACAAGAGTTTGAGGAAAGGGTCAGAGAAGCCGCGGAGAGATCCCCGTTCTTTGTAGAAACCGTTCACAACATCCAGCTAGTCTTTGGTATAACGAGAAAACTCTTACCCAGCGACGTACTAGTGTATAAAGAGGCTGTAAAACAAACAATAGAGAACTACTTCGACCCCGATACGGCTTGGAGGATAATTGAAGGGCTACGATCCGGGAAGATAAGAATAGGGATTAACAGTAGTAGAACCAGTATATATGCACGCACCTTGGTAAAAGAGGCTCCGGAGAAACCCTGGATAGGAAACGTACAGGATCTCATAGTAGAGGTTTTGAAGGGCATGGCGTTTACGGTCGAGGAGCTAGCAGAGGCTCTTGGCCTACCAACGGATATTATAGAGTCAGCGCTACGATCTATGAAAGCGCCTGGGGCGCGACACAGGGTATTTAGCTTCATAGATGTCGATACTGGCGAGGAGCGCTGGGCCCTCATCGAGGATGCCGATCAAATAGCCTCTTCAGAGGAGTTCTCCTCCTCATTCACGCCCCAGAACAAGGACTCGCTATACCTGATGCTAGTAAAGAGCGAGAATGGTAGCCTTGTTCACGTCGTGGCTAGGGTATTAGATGTGATGAAGAACCCGGACACTGTTACTAAGCAGATACCCTTCGAAGAAATATACGAGTTAAAAATAATGCCGCTTACGAGCTACTATGAAGGAAAACCAATAAGGTATCAGCTCGTACCCCGGAGAATAGCTCCATTATTACTCTTAAACGCGGCTACAATAACCCAGAAGATAGAAGTATCAAACCTATTGATCTAACACACGCTGCTGCGATGAAGAGCGCCGCGACACTGATCAAGTGATGAGGGTCCGTGTTTCAGAGCATTATCTTTTTTACACGACCTTAGAGCAGTCTTTTCTACGCCGATTAGCTAGGTGATGAGCACTCGCCTACTATGACCCAGCGACTAGTTGATGGGATGAAGACGTTATCCCCGGCTGATGAGAGAAGAGGGAGATACCATGTCTAGGACAAGAATGTTTACCTACATACTGCTTACGATGAGTGTTAAACAAGCTGCATCGATGGCGAGCCTGTTAGCTATGTTGACTGAGAATAAGTCAATAGAGGTATTGGATCACGATGAGGTGACTAGGAGAATAATTATACGCGCTTCTCCTAGTGACGTGGGTTTTCTCGAACTCGTTGTGGAGAGATATGCTGCTTCAGCTAGTTTTGAGATAAAGGCTTATGTGAGAAAAAGTATTGACGAGAAGATCCTCGGCAAAATAAACGCAAAATACATCAGGCATAACCGGCTACTATTCTACTGGATTTGTAACAAGGGGGCCGTGTTTGGTGAAAAGAAGCATCGCTCAAGACTATTACTAAAATACTGTAGAAAGACAATAGGGGCTGATCCCGCAAGCATACCCTATAGCCTATGCAGCTTTGATCCTCTTCAGCACAAAATAGCTGCAACGCTTGACGATGCGTATGAATGCTTTGAAAAATTCATTAAAGCGCTCGGTGAGAATGGTAAAGAATCCTTAAGAACTAATTAGCTTTATATTACCGTGCCTAAACCGTCTATGGGCGGAAAAGAGTAGAGGTGGTAGCATGGCGTCGGCAGAGAACGTAGTAGTAATTGGTAAAAAACCGGTTATGGATTATGTTCTTGCAGCAATCCTCCTCTTTAATGAGGGATACGATGAAGTAGTCATAAGAGGCCAGGGCCCCAATATAAGCAAAGCTGTCGATGTATATAATGCGCTAGCTCACAGGCTACAAGATGGTGTAGAGATAGTACGAATCAATATTGATAGCATAGAGAGGGGCCGCAGACTAATACCAGTAATAGAGATAATAGTTAGGCGTAAAATAGCCTAGGATGCAGAGGCGCAGACCCATCGCTAGGCACTATCTTAGGAGTAGATACCTATCCTCC
>JALSNP010000017.1 GCA_026986935.1 Pyrodictiaceae archaeon
GTATTAGGGGGTGGAGTGAAGGGGTTAACAAGGGGCCTAGGCTCGATTAGCCAATCCCTCCCATAGTCTAGGAAATCTGGGCCGCTGAGCACTATGCGCCTAGCCCCCTCATCTATTAGTTTTTTTATCTCGTCATATACTAGGCTTATTGATCTGCTCCTAGCGTACCCCCATAGGTAGATCACACTACAGTAAGCGCATCCAGGCCGGGGCTTACTGGGAAGATACTCTACCGGTATGAGATCCTCTAGGCTAGGAAAGGTGTAGTTGCTGCATCCTCGTACCGTCTCCACGTAGACCCGCGCAGCCCAGTAAATAGGATAGCTTGTAATTACTCGTGTGCTTGGCCGATATTTCTCCCACTCACGTCTAGTCATGATAGGGCATCTTTGGTTTATTTTTATCGAGCCATTGTATTTGTATATAGTTCCACAAATGTTTTTAACCTCGTCATAATCTATAATTCCTTTGTCTAAATCAATTATCTTGGCAAGTTTCTCGAGAACAGGTTCGGATTCACCATGTATCCCTATATCCGCATTAACTCTAATTATGGATTCAGGGTCACTAGTTATAGGCCCTCCTAGAATAACAAGCGAGCGTGGATTAAACCGTCTCCAAGACCTTACTAGCTTAGCTACGGATGCCTCATCGATACTCATCGCGCTAATCATTAGCACCTTATAACTCCTTAGAATATTTCTATCTGTCATCACCTTATCTATCGTGTATAAGTCGGCGTCTAGGCCTTGCCCTTCAAGAACACCCACCACGGTACGGGGACCTGCACCAATGACATCTACAGTGACTACTCTTTTACCAATACTACCCGACGCCAGGGCATCAACTACGAGTATAGACATGAATAACCCTACCCATGACCACTCGGGTTTTACTGATTCTTACTAATACCTCTATATACCTCTATCATAAGGAGTGTTAGCCCGGGAGGATACCGTTGGGCGAGTACTACGACTACGACTTGGAGCGGAGAAAACAACGGTCACTAGCGGAGGAGAATCTTAACGAGCAATTACTGGGTATGATAAGGACCGCGAGGAAGCCCGTGTTAATGGTACATGACATGGTATCAAAAATGGCTGAGAATAAAGAGGATGAACTAAGACAGTTCTATGAGGAGATTAAGAACTCGAAAGAAACTATCGAGAATATGAAAGAGGATGTTCTCACTTACTTAGCAAGACTAGGGAATATATTGTTCACGAGCAATCTCTACCGTGATCTATTTCTCGGGGTTACTAGAGCAGCTCAAATGGCTGAGGGCATAGCTTATAGGATATATTTACTTGTAAGCAACACGAGTAAACTAGATAATGAAAAGATAGTCAAAACCCTTATAGAGATGACTAATAAGATACGCCAAGAATATAGCATCTTAGAGAATGCTGCCGAAGTTCTCACAACTAATCCTAAGAAGAGCTACGAGATAGCGCAAAACATCTCGAATATAGAAGACGAGATAGACACATTGTATAGGAAGCTAGCATACATACTCTACCAGGAGTTTAAACAAGATCTAGTAATACTGATGCTAATGAGAGACATTATAGACATGGTGGAAGAGCTTGCAGACACCCTGCGCGACGTTGCCGAGGATATAAAGTTCCTAGCATTATTCCAAGCCGCAAAAACATGACATGATGAAACACCGTGTTTCCCTAACTCTATCACATTATTATAATAATATTGTAAACTCGTTTATCAGCTCTATCATTGATTATAAAAATGACTGATAATATCCGCAGTATATTCCACTCGCCTCTCTCTAATCGTCAATAAGAGGGAAAGCGTGGAAAAATGAGGACCCGGGGTAGATTACTTGGTCTTAGAGTGGTGATTTTTAATCACGATGAGGCTCGTCAAATCTACTCTAGTGGCTTCTACGGCAAGCCTCTAGGAATCCCAAAACCCAGGGATAGCGATTTTGATGCACCCTTAGAGCTTAGCCTTGTCGAGGCCCTATACCTGTTAGAAAAGGGGGTCCTAGAGGTTGTGGATGAGGAGGATAAACCCGTTAGTATTGAGGAGCTGATTGCACGAGGCGAGAAATCTATACCAAAGTTTAGGGCTATATATAAGGTGTATCGAGAACTCCGTGAGAGAGGTTACATAGTGCGTTCTGGTCTAAAATTTGGCGCTGATTTCGCGGTCTACCAGAGAGGACCGGGCCTGGAACATGCTCCCTATCTCGTACATGTTCTAGATGTTGGAGAGAACATTGACCCACTTGAAATTGTTAGAGCGGGGAGACTTAGCCATAGTGTTCGTAAGGCATTTATCTTAGCGCTTGTAGGCCCTGGTGACTCGCCGACAAGGTATATAATGTTTAGGTGGAGTAAGCTCTAAATAAATATCCCGGTACACATACTTAGACTTGGCAAATCCCGGGAATACAGTAGCGGTGAGACCACGGCCATGAACAAGAATTGATTAAAAGCTAATACCATGCCCGCGAGAGGTGTGTCGCTTTGTCGTTTAGACGTGGGGGTCCTCCACGAAGACCTCGTGAGAGAGGAGAGCGTGGCGGGAAACCGAGACCAATGCCTCTGCCGGATGGTAGATGTAACCCGCTTTGCCCCTATTTCCGTTGCTTGAAGAACGCGCTAACCGTTGTAAGAAAACCCTCTCACGGGAAAATGCACCGAGTAGCGTATTGTAGATGGATAGGAGACGAGTGCATTGGTGGCTCGTGCCAGTATGCAGCGTGTGCTCTGAAGGCGCTTTTGCCGGACGGGACTTGTCTGTACGCTAAGGAGAAGGGGCAGAGAGAGACTAGGATAGAGGATTTGGAGAGCGAGATAGCTAGAGAGGAGAGTGAGATGTCTAAGGTGGAGAGGTTGATGAAGCGCAGGGGTTACTATTTCGGCGACGAGATCTAATCACTTCCCCATCGCCGGTAGAGATTATTGCTAATACCTAGCGCGTCAAGTATCTTTCCGGCAATAAAGTTGGTGATATCCTCCAGGTCTCGTGGTTTTGAATAGAAGCCTGGCGAGGCTGGGAGAATTATTGCGCCCATAAGGCTTGATAATAGCATGTTGTAGATTTCTGCAACGCCTAGTGGTGTCTCCCTAATAACTAGTACGAGCCTTCTACGAAGTCTTAGCATTGACAGTGCTGCACGCGTTACTAGATTATCTTGTATGCCGTGGGCTATCTTAGCCAATGTGTTCATGCTGCAAGGGACTATCACCATTGCTTGTGGTGCTCTACTGCTACTAGCGTATGGAGCACCTAGATCATTCTCCTCATATATATTATTTGTATACCTAGATATCTCCTTTACTAGGTCTATATCCTCCTCATGCTGTGCAACAAGTACAGCTGATTTGGTGTATATTATGCCCTCTAGTAAGTTCATCTCGCTAAGAACTCTGGCCAGCTTCAATGCATACCTTATACCACTAGCACCAGTTATAGCGATAAGAACGCGCTTATTATCATTAATTGTAACGGGCGACGACATAGCCTAGGCCCCCAAGGGCGTACTCACGACAATGAGTCCTTATAGTATTCTCTCTATCGGTTTGTTTAATTATATTACATAGTTTTTTAACGCTGAGCCATCCTTTAAGACTCTTACAAAGCCCTGTATAGTGCCTCCACTGCTTCGTCGCAAACATGATTGCTAGGAGGGGGACGAATACGCAAACCCATATCTTCACGGCAATGTTGTTGAGAGTTCTATCGGGGAGAAATATATCGCCTATAGCTATTCCCCCTCGGCTTATAGTCCTTACTATCTCTTGTATTGCTTGGTCAAGGTTCTGGAAATCACGCGCCGCGTAGAAAGCCGTAGCAAATGTTATCGAGCGGGGACGCAGAGGGAGGTACTCAGCCACGGCTACAACGCGTTCACATAGCATGCTTGGCTCTATGTTCGCTAATAGTCTAGGGGAGGGATCTAGGGCAATAATATATGAGACTCCTCTGCAGACATTTATTATTGTTTTTATGGAGTCTCCGGGCCCTGCCCCTATATCGGCTAGGATGATTGGCTTGTCGTTTAAGCCCCCCTCTAAGCCATTACAAAGGGTTTTAAGTGCCTCGACACGTATCTTATCAGCGAGCCCCAAGGACATGATCTTGTTCATTCTACGATAAACATTTACTATCGCTTCTATATCCTGGACTATACATCTCCAAGTATCCTTGTCAAGTATCCTAGTAGCTCGTTGCGCAACCATACTCTGTCTTTGCCCCTCGTTCCTCGTTACTGTAAAGGGTCAAAAGTAATTTAGGAACGTATGTACTTGTTTCTATAAACCATATATGGATGAGGGTCTGGGAGAACGATATGAGAATGGCGAATGGCTTAGAAACCGAGGGGATGCCTGGATGAGGTTTGCTGGTATCTTCGCGGTACTACCACTAGCTGAGATAGAATCATACGATGTACCCTGGGTACCAACTAGGCGTCAACTAATACTACACATAATGCGGCTTGCACGCATAACGAGAGACGATGTCTTCTACGATCTTGGTTGCGGCGATGGAAGAGTTGTTATCGAGGCTGCTAAGCTGGGTGCTCGAGCCGTTTGTGTCGAGATACGTAGAGACTTGATCGAGAAAGCCAAGGAGAACGCCCGGCAAGCTAACGTGTATGACCGTATAACGTTTATCAATGATAGTTTCTTCCAAGTTGATCTACGCGATGCAACAGTTGTCTACATGTACCTGCTCACACGCGTGAATGCTGCGCTCAGGCCTAAGTTGGAGAAAGAGCTTCAGCCAGGGACACGAGTCATTACACTAGACTTTGAAATACCTAGGTGGAAGCCTGTTCACGTAGAGAAGCACTACGTAGCGGGGCTTCTTAGGACACTTTATCTCTACGTAGTTGGTGTTAGCAATAGCTTAGTCAACTTATAGCTTCCTAGTCTTTCTTCAAGAGGGCTGCTGCAAGTATTGGGAGGATTATTGTAGCGTCGCCATATATGACGAGGTGCTTAGCCTCTGGCCTAATCTTGCCCCAGCTTATTGCCTCGCGTGGGTGTGCACCGCTAAGGCTACCATCGTACTCAACGGCTGTTGTCAGGTAAATTGCACAGTCAAGTCCCTCGCGGAACTGGGCCCACCAAATAGTGTGGTGCTTGCTTATGCCTCCACCAATCAAGAGTGCCACTGCTTTTCGCGCCCGGAAGAATTTATCTGCCATTAGTTTCTCGTCAAGGAATGGATTAATTCTTAGATCTCTATGAGTCTCTGTATACGTGAAGAGAGCAGTGCCGAATGCACCGTCAAGATACCCTGGAACTATTATCGGCGTAGATGATGAATAAGCGGCGCGAAGGATGCTGGCCTCGTCATTGATCCGTTTTCCTATCTCCCATATGATCTCGTATATTGCCCACTCCTTGGACCGATTAATGCTATCAAGCACCTCGTAGACCTTCTTCTCTATTAAGGGCCCATAGTTTTCAACAGGTATGAATACGTTGCCAAGCCTATGTATTTCGAGCCTATGTAGCTCTCTATCATCGGCCTCAAAGAATCCCTTATAGTATACGCCTCCAAAGCTTCTAGCTATGTCGTGGTCTAGGGTTCCGCAGGTTGTTACTACTAGGTTGAAAATGTTCTCTTCTACGAGCTGGGCGAGTATTCCCCGAAGCCCCGTGGCTACAAGATTTGCTGTGAACGAGATTACTCTTAGATCGGCATCTCGTAGACAATCTCTGAGCATGCTGATCCCACGCGCGAGATGACCTGCCATGAACCCGTGAATGGATTCATAGATTTTTACTAGCTCCTCTATCGTGTTATTCGGATCCACCTTTACATCGACAATAGGCTCCTTTAGTAGGTCTTCGCGCTTCATAACTATAGCCACCAACACAACTCATTAATGGATGACTACCTATTATTTTAACGTGCAACTAGGGCTACGTGAGAGAAGCCTTAGGTGCAAGACGCTTATGCGTGGTACTAGTAGGGATTTGAGCGGTAAGCGTAGATGGTATGCAAGTGAAAGAATAGCTTTTAGACTATTAGAGGAAATGGGTTATAGGATTATCGAGACCCATAAGAGGATAATCGTGGATGGAGTGGATGTCGGCGAAGTCGATGCCATAGCTATAGGCCCTGATAACAATTATTACGCGGTAGAGGTTAAGGCTGGGCGGCTAGACGTACATGGGGTGCGCCAGGTCTTTAGTAACGCTGTCCTGCTCAACATGAAGCCTCTCGCGGTGTGTAAGGGGTTTGCCGATGACGCGGCTAAGAAGACTGCCGAAAAACTGGGCGTCAAGGTTATAGAGCTTAGTGACGCGTTCCTAGTTGATGCAGAGGAGCTGGAAGAGATAGTTTATGGAGCGGCTCTTGAAGCGTTTTCCGAGTCTATAAGAATACTTCTTGATCCAAGCATAAGGGTTCTACCCGAGCAAGTTGATTATCTTAAAGCTATAGCTCGTAGCCATAGTATAAGGGATGCCGCGCTCTATTTAAGGAAGGATGTAAAAGACCTAGTGCCCGTGCTATCATGGCTTCGAACGTTATCCCCTCTGGCACGGAGAGGGGGCTATAAGTCATTACAATTAGTAGCTATGCTTATCTTGCTTCGATTAAGGCTTCAAGGGCTAATAGGCTCCTTGGAACAAGATATTGGGCTTCTAACTCGTCTTGCAGAGAAGCTAGGAGCGTGATCCACGGTTTGAGCGTGAAACAGGCTAAGGATAGCATTAGGCAACAAATATGGAGGATTATGGAGGAGAAGAATATAGCTCGTTTTCCTAGACCAGTTTACGGTAGGATACCTAATTTCGTCGGTGCTAGAGAGGCCGCAGTTAATTTATCGAGGACGAGTATTTGGAGAAATGCACGTATCGTAAAGGTTAACCCCGATGCCCCCCAGAAATGGGTTAGGCTACTAGCTCTCCGTGAGGGAAAGATTCTCATCATGGCCTCGCCCCGGATGAGAGAAGGCTTTATTCTACTCGACCCGCGCCAGATACCTCCCCGTCTCTACGAGAAAGCTGCCACGATTAGAGGAGCATTCCAACTGGGTCGTAGGATAAGTCTCGACGAGCTTAAACGACTAGGTACAATAGACTTGATAGTCACGGGCTCGGTGGCTGTTGATAGGAGGGGGCATAGGATAGGCAAGGGCGAGGGCTACGCGGAGCTCGAGTACGCTATATTGCGGGAGCTTGGCTTGATCGGAGACGATACACCTATTGCAACAACTGTTCATGATGTACAAGTGGTTAGTAGTATTCCTCGAGAGCCCTACGACCTTGTCGTCGACTATGTGGCTACGCCTACTCGTATCATGAGGATAGATTCCGGGGAGAGCAAACCCTCGGGGATAATGTGGGAGTTGTTACCATGCGAAAAGATGGTTGAGATCCCCTTATTGAGGGAGCTCGCTCAGAGGAAGGGTGTGAGAAAAAGATGCTAGGAGGTTAGAGCACAGCACCAGTATCAATTCCATACTTTTTAGCTATCTCGGTATAGTCTAGGAAGCAGAGAGGGTCATCTCCCCATTCATCTCCTGTGAGAGCTAATGCTCTGCCACGGCTTCCTCCTCCACAGATCCTTCTAAACGGGCACTGACCGCAACGAGTGCCCCGAAGATACTTCTCTATATGTATGAACGGCTCTAGATTCTTGTTGTCTGGCCTCAGTATCTCTGATAACGTCTTTTCCCTTAGGTTGCCTAGGCTCACCCAGTCTATGAACTGGCATGGCTTTACCTCGCCGTCTGGGTATATGCTTATGCTTTTTCTTCCACAGTTGCCCTGTGCATCAAGCATTTTTATATACTGCATGAATTCCTCTTTATCCTTGGCCAGTATGGATGCCATATATATTCCGAGGAACTGTGCACGCACAACCAGTATCTCCATATCGTCGGCGTACTTCCTTGCCTCATCTATTAGCATATGAGCTAGCTTCTTTAATTGCTCATGACTAGGGAGCAGATCCTTGATGAAAGCTCCACGCCCAACAGTATCTAGTATATATAGACTTACTCTTCTTATACCATTATCATGCGCCCATTTAAGTATATCAGGAACCTCATCTACATTAAACTTCGTAATAGTTGTACGTATACCGACATCAATACCCGCCTCTAGAGAATTCTTTATACCCCGCACAGCCGCTTCAAAAGCCCCCTTAACGCCTCTAAAATAATCATGCCTAGCCGGTACTATACTATCTATAGAGATGCCCACATAGACAAAGCCATAGGATGCAAGCTGGTGGGCAACATCCCGTGTAATTAGTGTCCCGTTCGTACTGAGCGATAACTTTGGCCTCTTCTTATTAGCCAAAGGCTCGACTATTTTCCAGAAATCATCTCTTACTAGAGGCTCGCCTCCAGACAATATTACTAGCGGTATACCTATCTTCACCATTTCCTCTGAGACTCTTATGGCCTCTTCTGTAGATAACTCGTACCTATCACTATACTGGCCCGCGCTTATATAGCAATGTATGCATCTCAAGTTACACTTATACGTTATATTCCAGAAAACTATTGGTCTGAGAATATCGCTGAAACTTGAAGGCCTCCTAGGCCCATAGTGACCTTTTATCCTTGTTGATACAGTACCTTTTCCCGTAACCATTACAGTAACTGGTATCAAGGCACACTTCACCCGGCTTGCTTCGCGCCCTACCTAATAACACCCGGTAAGAGGTCTTTCAGACTAATTATGGGTAGGTAATCCTTGACATGAGGGCTTTCATCGAGTTTTTCGTAAACTGGTTTCAGCCTTGATTCGTCCACCGCATGTATCATCATATAGCAGTTGTGGCTCCATTTTTCGGGTGGCCAGGGATCTCTAAGAACTACGTGTGTTGCTTCTGGGATATTGTTTACTATCCACTCGCAGAGACTGGTTTCGCTGGTAGCGGGCCTCATCACCACCATAGCATTATACGTAAACCCTATACTATGCCCGTCAAGCGCTGCTCCAGGGTCACCTAGCACACCTTCCTCCAATAGTTTCTTAGCAAGCTCTACTAGAGTTCGCTCACTGAGCCCGTACTTAGCCGCTATCTTAGCGTATGGCCTGGCTTCTATCGGTAGTACTCGTAGTGATCTAACAATGTTAATGTCTAGGCCGAGGTCTTGTGGTGTTGGAGGATTCTCTACTATCTTGCTAAAAGGCCCGGCTCTGCTTACTCCTCTGTATAAGTCGTATTTGACGCTGAGACGGTATACTCGCTTACTCCATAGTATCACATAGTCGGCTCCGTGTTTTTGAGCTATTGTCTTTATTTTGCTTCTTAGGGTGTCCTTATCCCTATCACGTACCACGACCCATAGATTATAGTATGGATGATTTCTTATATAGCTATGAGTTGTGGTAAACGCTGAAACAATATCGGCGGCCAGCTCATCTACACTATCAGCCCTAAATGCTACTAATGCTGCTACTTGTTTATACGATTTATAGTTAACGTAGAAACCTATACGTTTAAGCACACCCTTCTCCTTAAGACTCTTTACCATCTCGAGTACTTTCTCCACACCAAGATCCAGACGCTCTGCAACATCGTGGAAAGGTTTCTCGGATAGAGGGAAATTGTATTGTAGCTCCATCAAAACCCTCTTCTCAGGATCAGATAACGGGATCATAACACACCCCCTATAGAGTTTCCATAAGATTTTATTCTTTTATCTAGAAGGCTTAACGGGAAGAACTAGCCTTAACCCCTCTATCATCTTAGAATATTCTTCTATATCGACACCAAGCCTACTAATAATCTTAGTAAACTCGCCAGGAACATAGGGGCATGCAGGATCCTCACCTAGGGGGTCAGCCTTAAGCACGTATGCACGCGCTCTACTACCGCCACAAATATCTCGGAACTCGCATACACCGCATCTACCCTTGAACTCTGCTGCTCTTATCTTCTTTAAGACTGGGTTCTCCCTGTATATCTCGACTAGGCTTTTCGTCCTAACATTACCCAGGGGATAGGGCATAAAGCCGCTCGGGTAAACGGTTCCGTCATATGCAACGAATATTATTCCTTTACCATCACGTGTACCCGTAGTTGACACCATGGGTCTCGTTCGCGGCGATCCCAGGAGCTCAACCAGCCTCTTACTTAGATAAGAGTATAAATCGCCTAACCTGAGTACTTTCCTATAATCTATACCCTTTGACTCGAGTATTAGCCTTGTTAATGCAACTCTTCGGAACATGGGGCCCTCGGTTGTCCTTACAACTATCCCGTACTTTGAAACGTCGTAGAGGAAGTTGCTTACATCCTCCCACTCTTGCGGGGTTAGATCAAGCTCGCGTTGTGCACGACCTACGGGTATGAGGTAAAATACTTCCCAGGTTTTGATCCCTATATCGAGTAAGAGTTTAGCTATATCTGCTAAGTCTCTCGCATTGTCTCTCATGACCGCTGTGTTTACTTGGACTCTTATACCTCTTTCAACCATTTGCTTGAGCATATTAACTGTTTTCTGGAAGTGTCCTGGTATGCCACGTATATTGTCGTGTATCTCCGGCTTGCTTCCATCAAGGCTTATGCTTATGCTTAGTTTTCGCGCCTCTATATCGTCGAGTGATTTCTCCAATAACTCTGTCACTGCTGGAGCCAGTGCGACTCTTATCTTATGATCTAGTGCATAGTCGACTAGCTCCCATATGTCCTTGCGCATTAGTGGATCTCCGCCAGTGAACACGAGTATAGGGCTTGGTTGGCCGAACTCGGCAATATCTTCTATAAGCTTCTTCCCCTCTTCAGTTGTCAGCTCGCCTGGCAGGGGGTTAAGAATCGCTGATGCACGGCAATGCTTGCATGCCAGTTTACAAGCCTTTGTTGTCTCCCAGAATATTAGTAAGGGTTTATCCTCGAATGGCCATCTCCTAGTGCCGTGCTGCATGCTGCTACCCTCGCCCATGATGTAAACATGTGTTTAAGCTAAACAATCTTATATAATTTTTCACTAATATCTTGACGCGGAGATGATGAGGCTAGACGACTCGGAACAATGAGATGAAGAGGCGCTGGGGGCTGAGACACCCATAGCTAAGGAACCAATCTCTCTGGATCCCTGGGCAACAAACGCGCCTCCCTAATATTACCTAGTCCAAGGAACTGCATAACAACACGCTCCAGGCCTATCCCAGCCCCACCGTGGGGTGGGGCACCGTAGCGAAACATGGATAAATACCATTCAAAGTTCTTAGGGTTTAACCCTTTCTCCTCCAGCTGCTTGACAAGAACCTCGTATCTATGCTCACGCTGCCCGCCAGTTGCTATCTCGAGGCCGCGAAAGAGTAGATCAAAGCTATAAGTCCATTCGGGCTCATCACTCTTCCTCATAGTATAGAATGGGCGGACTCTCCAAGGATACTCCGTCACAAAGACTAGTGGGGCATCATACTCCCTAAGGACTATCTCTCCAAGTTTTCTCTCCGCCTCGCTACTAAGATCTTCGCCCTCCTCGACAGATACTCCCGAGCTACGTAGGAGCTTGTACGCCTCGCGTATAGTTATGCGAGGAATACTGCGTGGCACTCTGTCTAGAGTGTTCGGGAAGAATTCTCGGACTCTCTTCCCGTATCTTTCTAAACCCGCCTGTATCATGGAGAGAACCGCTTGTTCCGCAACCCTCATAACATCTTCATAGCTATCTATGAACCCCATTTCAAAGTCCACGCTTGTGTACTCCGTTAAATGCCTAGTAGTGTGATGGGGCTCTGCTCTAAACGCAGGACCAATTTCAAAAACTTTCTCAAACCCTGATATAACACCCATCTGTTTGTAAAGTTGCGGGGATTGGGCCAGGAAGGCAGGCTTGTCAAAGTAGACGATGCTGAAGACCTCTGCTCCACCCTCTGTAGCAGCACCAACTATTTTTGACGTATATATTTCGACAAAACCATTGTTATAGAAGTACTCGCGGGCAGCTCGCGCCATCTCCGCCTCGACTAGGAATATTAGCTGGTTTCTAGGATTACGGAGATCCAGGAATCTCCAATCAAGCCTCTTGGCCAGGGTTGTTTTACTATGATCCTTTATGTCTATTGGGAGAGGATCCGCTTTTGAGTAAACAACTAGCTCCTCTACAACTATTTCACGGCCTCCCAGAGCAGCCTTGCTCTCGACAAGGATCCCTTTAGCCCCTATCACGCTCTCAGGGGAGAGCTTCTTGGCCTCTCTCCAAGCGTTCTCTGAGATATTTCTCTTTACAACTAGTTGCATTTTCCCTGTCCTATCTCGGAGAATTATGAAAACAAGCTTTCCATGAATCCTTATTGTATCAACCCATCCAGCTACTACGTATTTTTCTCCTATTTTTGCCCCATGAAGCAGTTCTGCAACATATTTTCGCTCAGATAGCCGTATAGCCATATCTGCACCCGGAGTAGAGCCGCAGACCTAAACACCTTTAAGGCTTAGTTTCTATGAAAAGGATGCGCTCTTTGGCTTTGCCCGCACAGTATTATAGCTTATTTCTTCTCGTATTTTATCTCACTAATAAATTCTTCTATGCTTCGATATATGTCTAATATATCGTAATCAGGTACTGTGTCCTCGATTATTTGCCTCGATGCCTGTCTTATTATTGCAACTATTTTTGCATCAACACTTGATGCTACCTTCGCTGACTCAGAAACCTTCTTGGCCAAGATCTTCTCCTTAGACGCACTAAGAACTATAACCATTTTATCATCCTTTACTCTAGCAACAGCATCTGGCGGAGCACGCTTCGTTTCAACAATTTCTCCTCCCAGGTTCTTAATCGCGCTTGATATCTGTTCTAATCTAACACTGACCTGTCGGTGATGTTTTGTAGCGTAACGAGACCTTTCCTCCTCCAGAATATCTATTGGGCGAAACACTTTATCTCCAAATACCTCCATTAACCTTAGCGCTGTTTGTAGAGAGATGTCTGTTTCCTCTCTCTCATACATGTATACGGCTCTACGACTCACGCTTAGAAGCGAGGCGAGGTCTCCTAACCCGTATCCGTGACGTTCTCTCTCGGCGCGTAGCTTCTCTCCATCAATTCTCATATAGTAATTACCCTGTCTTTTAACAACATATATGGATTTTTCTAGCGTCGATTTCAACCCACCAACACTAACCACAAACACCCCCGACTTCTCATGAGCAACTATGTCGTCTATCTCTTCCCCGTTATCATTATTAGCTACTACTAGACTGGCCGCTCCTAGTAAGCTACTGCAATCGCGTAGCTCGCTTAACTCACCCGGTTTAAGCTCGGAGGTATCGTTTACAACCTTTATCATTAGGGGCTTACGCTCTCCATGAGATGCGACAATGTCTATACTTCGCTTACTATGATCCTCTGGATACACTATGCGCTCAACATTATATCCATGGCCTACGAGTAGCCTAACAGTAGCATCAAGCACCCTATCTAGGCTGTCCACGGTCTGCTTGCCCCGCTTCCCGGGTTAAGATTATATACCAGAGATACAATTATAAGGGTTTTAAAAAGTGATAAGAGCCTCTGAAGCTCAACATCCCTTATCTCCCATAGCTCTCCTGTAAGACTTCCACGTAGCACGTAGTGTAGTGCACGAGCAGCCCATCTATCCGGTTTTACGAGTTCAAAATACCTTGTATCCCCGCTTCTCCTGTACCTAAACACCCAAGGGAACTTGACCAGACGATGAATATACCATGGTATAATAGATGATGCGCGGTTAACGTCATCCTTGTCAAAACTATGGAACACCCCGGACGATAAAAAGACGCCTGGGTTAATGCTATTCCTCAGCTCATAGAGGCTCTTATATTCACGCGGCATTGTTTCTTTAAAGAATTGTTCCTCTCTATAAATCTTTGTATATATTATTCGCCATATTTTGTCCTGGCTCATTTCGGGATTAATCCTCTACAAACATAATCCATATAATCTTTTGCAAAAATTATTAAAAATAGTTCTCGGCGCCGTGTTACTGCTTAGAGGGCTTATATCTTGCATACACCATTGCATGGTCTTTATCGAACGGCTCTAAGTGCACCATGTCTATGATTTCGAATCCTCGTTCCCTTAGCACGTTGATCTCGTGTTTAAAGACCTCGCTAGGCTCTTTCGTGACATCAATACTTCTAGCTTTTATAGCGAGCAGTAAGTAACCATTATCCTTTAGGAAGTAATCAGCGTTGTCAGCAACAAGCGCTGCTTGCTCAGGCTGTGCAACATCCGCATAAATACCATCGACAAGTTCTACTATATGTCTATACTCATAAGGTTTTCTAGCATCATTTAGAAGCGGGTACATATTCGGCCTTGTCTCACAGACCGCTACCAGTTCCCTCATAACCCTGGGAGCCACGTCAAGAGCATATACCTTGCCCTCGAGACCAACGATATCCGATACATGGCTAGGCGTTGTCCCTGTAGCAGCTCCAAGATATAGTATCTTATGGCCTCTCTGTATAGGTAGCTCCTCAATACCCTTTAGAAGCGCGGCGGCTAGCTTACTCCTATAGGGATTCCACTCTCTTAGCTCCAGCTCTCCCCATTTGAATAGCCTCTCACCGTAAACCCTCTTACCCGGCGCAAGATTCACTGTGGCTAGTCGAGTGGACCCATCCTCAAGCTCTACTATGTATACTCCTTTGTATTTCTCATGCTCTTTTACGCTCACGACCTCCATTTCTATCTCCTCCGCCCATACCTTGTCTCCGACAAAAGGACGTGATTAAGATTATCTTCGTCCCTTGCCACGTCCTTTTCTCCTACCACGCTTACCCTTTCTCGGCTTAGCAGGCTTTGGCGGCGTAACCTCTTTCTTTCTCTTCGGCGGCTTAGCATATATTTTCTTAATCTCTTCTATTCTCTTCCGTAAGGCCTCCTTCAGCTTATCCCCTATGAAGCGCCCCGTGAAGTAATCAACCTTTGCCGCTATTGCTAGCTTAGCTGCTAGTGCTCTAGCTATCTTACCTCTCTGCCATCTAGGGCTCCTATGTATATCGGGGTACTGGAATATGACACCATGCTTGGGCGGCTTCCCTCCTGTGCGCAGCGCGCGGAATAACGCCTTTTCAGCCCCTAGTACCTGTATTGTACTAGCTGGTAGGAACGCTAATTCTTCGAGGCCTCCTGCTAGGCTTATTAGTCTTGCGCCAAGCAGTGGGCCTACAAGTGCTGTAATGTTTGGCGCAACTTCCTTCATTACCTGGGCGATGTACTCTGCTAGGTCTCTTCTAAGCTTGTAGAGATCCAGAGTTATTCTCGCAAGACGCTGCATAGGCTCTATGTCGAAATCGGGGTAATCGGCACCCATGCTCTTCTTCGCTGCCTCTGCTATCTTACGGGCCTTTTCCTCACTAAATCCGAGCTTTACTAGGTTCTCGGTAGTAATGTTATCTCTATGACCTAGCTCAGCAACTATGCGCACATAGTCCTCGTGCTCTCTCACTAGGTCATCTAGTTCTGGGAAGTGGAGACTATACCACTCACGTAGCCTTGCTGCGAACAAGTTAGTAGTCTTATCTATATCGTCTATAGCTCGTATAGCCTGTGCAGCTAGGAGGTCGCGCTTCTGCGCAGCTCTTCTAAGCTTTCGACGCGTTAGCTCCAATGTAAACTCGTGGAGAAGTTTATAGAAGTCTTCAATGCTTTTTACAAATCCTGTATCAACGACTATTTCGGCTACTCTTTCTCTAAAGTACCTTGCTATTGTATTAGAGGGTTCTACCGAAGCTTCAAAACCCTTACTAGAGGCTATTTTTGCCTCCTCATTAGTTTCGACAACGATTTCTCCTATTCCCATCTCTTTGAGCTTTTCTAACAGGTTAAGGAATGCTGCACTAGCCTCGCCTCTCTCTATCTTAAGCGCCTCTTCAACCATGTCGTCAAGGCTCTTAGGCCCGTGCACATATGCTACTATGTCCTTATTCTCGTTTACCGCATAGCTCCCCGTAAAATGGTCAACAACATAGATTTTCATGACAGCTTTTACCTCCTTTCTAAACCCATTAGTTGCTAACGGTGCAGAGGAGACTATTTTAAGCATTCGTTTGTACTATGGGAAAAGGGGTCTATTAATATGGGAGAAAAAGTAGACGAGCCTCAACAACTCTCTGAGAACAAAAAGCTCGCAATATTTGAGGGAGAGGCGAGGATAGGTGAGGTTATGCAAGGAATCCAAGCAATACAGCTAAGACCCGAGGATTTATCGAGTCCCATTGCGCTACAAATGGCGCTGTCAAGAATGTATGAAGCTGTAATGAGGATGCTGGAGTCCGGGCCGAAGAAGCGATACATAGCGGAAATAAGGTTCACTGATAGCCTAGGGAACCCTGTCTCATTTGCAGTTGATCTAGGTGAATCACCTCCACCGTTTTCAAGAGACAGGGTGAGAGCTAGGATTATAATAGAGATATATGAAGAGGAAAACTAGGCCTCAGATAGACATTCTACACCGTATCCCAGATCCCTGAACATTTTATTCATCTTATCACATTCTATCGCATCGTCACGAACCGTTATCAAACGCCTACGTGGGTCATAGGACGCCTCTATACCGCGTCTCCTAAGCCTACTAGCAATGTAGTGTCCCAGTGCATCTCCAAGAACCTCGTCTAAATCTCTTACACTATATACTAGGGGCTGTACACGCTTCAGATACCCCTGCCTAACCAGTGTTCTTAGTAATCTTTGAGCTAGTCTCCTAGAGCCTGTAAGCAAATAGAGGACGTCTGCTGCTTCGCCGGCATTAATTGTCTCCAGGCTTTTTCTCTTACTATATACCAGTAACATGTAATATGCTAGAAATTCTCTTCTTTTAGGCCATCTCTTTAAAATACTCAAACACAAGCACCCTCTTCAAGGTGCCTAGGTAAAGCGCCTTGAGCCTATTAACCCCTATCTAGTATTAAGCCCGTAGGGGCTCCGATGAGGACCCATGTAAGGGATGAGCTCTTATCGCAATGATATATAACCAGGCTGCTGAGGGTAAGTGCGAATGCCCACGTATGAGAGAGGAGACTACCTAATACCTATAGAAAAGATACTCGACATGGACCATATAGTCCTCCTTAACATAGTAGATAAAATAGTTTCGTCGGAAAAGTGCCGATGCACGGTATCTGATTATCCATCAATAGCGTCAATAGTAAGTGATGATAATGTAATCGATATAGTGGTTGGAGTGAGCAGCATTGTATGTAACAAGGGATGTACTGTAAAGCATCTTCTGGAGGAGAAGGGGATACCGTACTACGAGTTTTCTTCAACAGCTTGGATTTATGGCAGGCTTATTAGTAGTAAGAAAGAATGCATTACTACAGCAGAGTCGTTGGCGTTTCTTGAGAACAATTTACAACCCTTGGCACACCATATTCCCTGGACCATTACTAGCTTTAATAAAATATTTGAAATTATTCCCAGGGAGAGAAAAAACGCCTTTTCGTTAATCTTGCCAAACTATGATCCATTAGGTTTCATACAGCAACAGCACTGCGGGAGGATTCGTGCAAGGAATCCCTTATACCCTGGAGCGGCTCTGGGAAAGCTAGGCATAGAGCTATGTATTAATCACTATGTAAAGATCATTGGACCCTTTAAGAGAAAGTTAGTACCAATTATCGACATAGGTAATGAACCCTTGATCTCTCTATACAGCGGGTTAGGGGATTTTCTTCTTCTCCACGCTAATTCAAACCATCTACATCCTATCGTTCTAAAAGCACTTACATTAG
>JALSNP010000018.1 GCA_026986935.1 Pyrodictiaceae archaeon
TTAAAGAAGCAGTAGATAGGACGAGAAGGAGAAACCTCTTCGTGCCGTTACCCTACTTCACTGTACATGTACATGTAAAGTTGCGTAATAATGTGGTAAGAAGGATCCTAGTAGCAACGGTCAATACGCGGAGCGAGGCAATAGAGATTGCCAGAGACATTAAGGAGAGACCGGAAGCCTTGATTACTAACGTCTCGGCAACTAGGTCCACCCTGTCTCCCCCGCCGCCATTCAACCTCGGCGATCTCCAAGCCGAAGCTGCAAGAATATATGGCTACGATCCTCATTATACACAGAGCATTGCTGAACAACTATATCTAGAAGGGTTGATCAGTTATCCGCGAACTAATAGCCAAAAAATCCCTCCAAGCATAGACATAATATCAATATTGCGGGGATTAGCTGGAATAGAAGCGTATTCTGAGCTAGTAGAAAAAATACTATCAACCACTAAGGGTAATCCACGGCCCAGGAACGGTGTGAAGGATGATCCTGCTCATCCAGCGATTCACCCAACGGGGTTAAGACCGCGGAAACTAAACAAGCCAGAGCAAAGGATCTACGATCTTATTGTGAGAAGGTTTCTTGCATCGATGATGAAAGGCGCGGTAGTATCTAAGATTAGTGTAACATTACTTATTGCAAACAAGTATAGAGTGGAGATTAAGGGTGGGCATCTGGAAGAGCAAGGATGGCTTGCTGCATACCCATTCCTTGCACCCAAATTGGATCCTCTTCCGCTTCTTCGGAGAGGCGATAAGCTACGCGTAGATAGGGTTGAGGTGCGTACCGCTTTACAACGAGCACCAGAAGCCCATACTAAGCTGAGCCTAGTTAAATGGATGGAGGCTAACAGGATAGGGACGGAGGCTACACGTGCTAGAATAGTCAAGCTATTATTTGATCGCGGGTACTTAGCCGAGCATAGGAGACGTGTATACGCAACTGATATCGGAATAGCTGTGGCAGAGATTTTGGAGAAATATTTCCCGCAACTAGTCAGTGTTGAGTTAACAAGGCGTTTTGAACAAATGCTCCTAGATATTAGAACCGGCAGGACTAGGCGTGCCAGTGTAGTAGGTGAGGCAAAAAGGTTCTTAGAGAACCTGCTTCACGAGTTTAAGAAGTCCTCAATGCGGAGTGTTGGAGTTGAGCTGGCTAAGGCTCTTGGATTAATGAGACCTAGTAAACCCTGTCTTATATGTGGGCGTGAAGCCTACCAGCATGGCTTGTGTAGGCACCATTATGATGCCTACAACGAGTTACTTAGTGCGTATAGGGAGTGGGTGCATCGAATGGGCAATATATCATTTAATAGTTATGTTGAGAAGGTGTCTAGGTCTAGTGCTACAGGTCTTTGGGTAAAGGATGTCGCGAAAGCTATTATGGCTGGAAGGATCGAGCCTAAGTTGATATGATTATTCCTATCGTATGGGGCCCTGCCATCTATTACCTTGTTAGTAGGACTAATAGGCCTATGTACGGGATACGTAGGGGGGCTTTAATCTCTCTACCATTAGCCTTGAAGTGAACGGTGTATACAACGCCTATGACTTTACTATAGCTTATTCCATAGCTGGGCTCTAGGAACCCGGCATCGCTTACAAGGTTATTATCGCCCTTAGTTATATAGCATAGGGGCTTGCACTGGGGGGCGTGGACTATCTTGATTACCCTATGTATGACTAGTTCTCCTCTGTACTCACTTCTATAGACTATTATATCACCGACATGGATCTTGTCCGGAGGAACCCGGTGAACTATGACTAGGTCACCATAGTATAGTGTTGGGAGCATGCTTGTGCCTTTTACTACTACAATTGGTGAGCTTACCCCCGTTGCGCGGACTATTGCTATTCTCAGGGCTAGTACAATGACTACTACTAAGGCAATTGATGCAAGTATTTTAATGGTGTCATTTTTCGAAAAAGAGCCCATATATAATCACCAGAGCTTTTATATTGATGTTCTTTCTAGATCTCGTCCAGGTTAATTTCTATTACTTCTCCTTCGCTTTTTCTTTCCTCTTTAGGCTCTTTGCTAGCTGGTTTAATCTCGGCTTTTTTGCCGCCTGCCTCGAGCTCTACCTCTTCTCCGCCGACCTTGATCTTTGATATAACTGCTCGCCATTTGTAGCCGCAGTTGGGGCAGACGAAGCTACCCATTACTGTTATTGTGATTCGACCCTTTGCATCCGGTATTGGAGATACGAGTTGCCATGTCTTGACTGGCTTGTCTACTCGTGTACCGCACTTTGGGCAAACGTAGGGATCTCTTCTTTTCCTAGGCATGAAGTAGTCTACCTCCGGGGCACTCTCTATCAACCCTCTATGGTATTGTCTCGATTTGTGTGCTAAAGTGTTACGCATTATTAAAGGGTTCCGGGCGTGCTATATTAGTGGCGGTGGCTCATATACGACATTTATCTCTGGATCTAGATCAGCTAGTCTACGATAAAGTGTTGCAACAATATTGTTTATAGTGGTTGGCCTGGGTTCGCTACCAGCTACTGGGACATATAAGATTATGTTCATTCTATCTTTAATCACGTTCTTCACTTGGATTATGACATCTTGTGGGCGTGTGGTCAGTTTTGATTCTCTTAGGGCTTGTCGTATACTTGCTTCTACACTGTCTATGGCTATTTGCTTCTGCCCCATTGCAGGGATTTTCAGGCCTAGCTCAAGTCTTATGGTGGACTGTACAGCCACTGATTGGATAACAGGCTCTGTTATCATTACATGGTTGGGGATGTACACTACTTTCCCGCTAGGGGTCCTTATTCTTGTGTGAAACAACGTTGAGCCGATAATTCGTCCCCTTATTCCTAGTCTCGGTAGCTCTATTAGAGATGCTTGGTACACGTTGCGGAATGCTATGAGTAAGTAATACGCCGCTATATCTGCTATAATATTCCAGTTTGCTATAAGTATTATAATTATGAGTGCCAAGACGAAGTAAAGAAGGAGGCTTACCGCTGTAATTATATATGTTATTACTATCAGTGTTATACTGTATACAGATATGGCCGTTAATCTATATATTTGCTCAGAGAGTATTGTTGATATCACGTTCCTATGCTCAAGGTTAGCCAGTAGGCTTTTTACTAGTCTTAGGAATATGAGAGCTATTATTAGGACTATAAGGGATTCAAAGAGTTTTATAGCCATAGAGGTTGATAGTGCTTGTTTTAGCCACTTATGCATTTCACGTATAATAGTACTATTAGACTCGACTATTGCAAACGCTATAGTGTTCAGCATTCCTCACCCAGTCAAAGCTGATAGCTGAGAAGTTTTTTACCTAAAGGCTTTGAGGAACTCGTCTAGTTTGTCCTCCCGTACTAAGGCTATAACCTGGTAACCAGCTCTTAGCCTTATTACTTCTCCTGGGTCGTGGAAGTTTTCCCCATCAAAAACTGCAAGTATTTTCACTGCATCTTTTGGATAGTTTACTTCCTCCAATAATCGGCCCTCAATGCTGCTTCCCTCGTTTATTGCTATAGTCACTAACCGGAAGTTGCCTGCGAAAACAGGGACTAAATCTACTGAGCTATACTTACCCTCTAGTACGCCCTCAATTACGGAGCCGACAACCTTGGGTTCTACTACAACGTGTTCTGCTATACCTATGCGGGATGCTATTTGGGCTATTCTACTATCTCTTACCTTTACTATAATTCTTTGTACACCGTATTCGCGGGCCATCATTGCGACGAAGAGGTTTACCTCATCTCTGTTTGTCACCGCAAGTACGGCGTCGACACTAGCTATATTTACTTCTTCGTAAACTGACGGGTCTGTTGCATCTCTCACAAATGCTTCTACATCCGCTTGTTCTGCTATTTCTTTCGCTCTGTTCTCATCCTTTTCGACAACTATGACCTCGTGGCCTTTTTCCGATAACCGTTTTGCTAGAAGCGAGCCTAGCTTACCAGCGCCTATAACCAGTATGCGCATTTTTCTGCCCCGTCGCTCTACCAGTAACCTGGTGTAGCGAAAATGGTTCCGCTAGATATGTGCGAGGACTATGCGATTGAGAGAGTTAGAGCTAGGATGATTATAGACTCGCGTGGCAATCCAACAGTAGAATCGGAGGTTGTTACGCGTGGAGGAGGGTTCGGAAGGGCTGCTGCTCCTGCGGGTGCCTCGAAGGGTGTACATGAAGCTGTTGAGTTAAGGGACGGCGGTAGAGAATTCAAAGGTAAGGGCGTGAAAAGAGCAATATACAATGTTAACTACATTATTGCTCCCAGACTTGTCGGGCTTGATTCACGTATGCAAAGGCTAATAGACCTAACCATGGTGCGGCTTGACGGTACTCCTAATAAATCCAGGCTAGGTGCTAACGCGATAGTATCCGTGTCATTAGCGGTAGCTAAGGCGGCTGCCGCTACTACTGATACGCCGCTATACATGTACCTCGGGGGAGCTGCAGGCACGTTCTTATTACCAGTACCTCTCTTGAACATAATCAATGG
>JALSNP010000019.1 GCA_026986935.1 Pyrodictiaceae archaeon
AGGGTTCTTTAATGCTAGGCTATTGCTTGTATCGACGTAGACTGTTTGCATCCAGAGAATATTGCTTGGCACCTCGAGGCTATCTACGAGGAGGTACTTGGTGTCGTGGAAGACATAGCTCCGCGCTCTTATAGCCTCCTCGATCTCCTCCGCGCTGAGACCCCTTGCCACCGCTAAGCCGCTGGCCATGGGTGCTTTGACGTTAAATACCTCGTAGAGGATATTGTATAGCTCTTCTGGTATTTGTATAGCTCCCTGTCTTAATGCCTTGGAGAACTCCAAGCATGCCCCCTATTGTCTTGGTGGGAGTGTATAGGGGGGTTATTCTTAGCCGTTTTCCTAGTAAAATGCTTATCAATAAGTTTATAAAAACTAGCACTTGTTGTCATAAGTTTTGATATAATATTTTTGAGCCGAGCTAGCATTTACAGTTCTTCCTAGGAGTGAGCTCGAACTTGAACATCTCCATGGAGTAAGCATCTACGACGAGCATCTTTCCCTTAGCAACCTCCCCTATGCCGGTAACGAGTTTAACAAGCTCAGTAACAGCTATGGATCCGACTAGGCCAACGACAGAGCCTATGACCGGTACTTGTGAAGGTGTTTTGAGCTTTGGTGGCAAGACGCAGCGCAGGCAGGGTGTTTCCCCGGGGACAATTACTGTTACTTGGCCCTGGAACCCGTGTATACCAGCATAGACGTAGGGCTTACCTAGACGGTAGGCTGCTTCATCGATTAGGAACCGTGTCTCCCAGTTATCGAGGCCGTCAATAACTATGTCGACTCTCTTCAATAATTCCTCCACATTATCCCGTGTTATGCCCTCTGTCACGACCTCTATCTCCACGTTAGGGTTTAGCTTTTTCAGCTTCTCGGCCGCCGAGACTGGTTTAGCCTTGCCTATGTCATCGGTCCAGTGAAGTATCTGCCTATTCAGATTGCTCAACTCGACTACATCGTTATCAGCGAGTACTAGCTTCCTTACACCCACGGCTGCTAGGTATATTGCCTCGACCGAGCCTAGGCCGCCAACACCGGCCACGAGCACCCTTGTGTTCTTAAGCTTCTTCTGCCCCTCAATACCCAGTATCGGTAACTGCCTAGAATACCTCTTCATCTCGTGACTAGCTAGCTCGCCAGCGCTCACGGAGATTCACCGAGTACCTCCTCTCTCCTAGCCCGTACGGCTCTAAGCAGGGGAGCCTATTATCGTTAAGCATCCAGGGCGCTAACGCATTTGGGTAACCGTTGCATATTGCTAGGGGTCGGATCGTCGTGAGATCTTCATAGCGCCCACGGCTCTGACTGGGACGGCGTCGCCATCCCCCAGCCCTATTATCTCCTATGTCCTCCTATAGGGTTTTAGCAGGGTTGGGGCAGAGGGGCCCGGTATAGGGAGGAGCTGTGACGCGCTCTATTCTATTAGCATCAGCGGCTTCGGGCAGCGACGAGAGCATTGTTATACTCCCGATAGGCTCGTTGGAGAACCATGGCGTGCTCCCGCTTGGTACCGATGTTCTTATAGCTACATGCGTCTCGGAGAAGGCTGCGAGGCTTGCAGCATGCCGTGGAGTGGTTACTGCTCCTCCTATACCCTACTCGGTGGCAGTGGAACACGCTGCTCCCCGTATCACGTGCAGCCCTGAAACCTTCATAAGGTACTTAGAAGAGGTTGGGGCGAGCCTACTTGAATGGAGCAGAGGCGCTGTATTCGCGGTATTCCATGGGGGCGCGTTCTCAGCCGCTTATCTTGCTGCTAGGGTTCTCCGTGCAAAGGGCCACAATATAGCAGTCTATAGTGTGTGGGAGGCTGTTTCCCGGATCCTTAGGGACTTGTACGACGTGGATGCTGGGCTCATACACGCTGACCCGATAGAGGCTAGCATGCTACTTGCGTGCGGGCACAGCGTGGGTGTGCAGAGGGCTAGTAAGGAGGCGGTTCTCGAATCCCTGCCTACGCTAAGGCAGCCGCGCGTAACCCCCTGGGTGCATAGCGATGTTCCCCGCTTATACCCAGGCTCATTAGTGCAAGCATCTGAGGAGCTTGGAGAAGAGCTAGTAAGCGCTGTGGCTAAGGAGCTTGCTGATTACGCTTGCAGCCTGGCCGGGGGCTATGCCTAGAGTCTTATAAGAGGCCATTCTCTTTACAAGGGTTATGATCGGGTCACTGCTCCAACCAATCTCCGGTATGAGTGATATAACTGCTCCTCGTCCGAGGAAATCGTACTCCTTATCCCATAGGCCGAGGAGCTTGGTGCAACTAGTTGTTATGCTGAGAAGAATACTTGTAGCGATGCTCTTTGCACTAGTCCTGGAACTAGCGTGTACGGATAAGTAGCTATACGCGGCCTCCTCCTCTATGTAGGGAGGGATCCAGGCCGCGTTATCTGTCCCCAGCCCGACGAGAGTCTCCTCCACGAGTCTGGGCAAGATGCTTAGCCTCGGGAGTTTACCTAGGTGATACATGTTCGAGCGGGGACAAAACACTACGCCTATACCCTCCCGGGCAAGTACAAGTAGTTCCTCATCCGATAACTCTGTTAAATGAATAGCCGCGTGGGGCTTAGCTCCTAGGACGATCTCGTAGTCTCCCATGCCGCGAAGCTGTCTAGTCTCTGATACGTGGACATGTACATAGCCATTAATGTTGCTAGCCATTCTTACAAGCTCCACTAGCTCGGAGTAACTGATATCAAATACCGTGTCTAGTCCTACACCCTTGTAGAGCTCTAGTAAGCCTCTATACTCGGAGTAGCTTTTCACAACTGGTTGTGCGAGCACGCGTACACCTATACCCCTAGCCTTAAGCACCCCTGTGATTATCTCCGCTCCTTCCTTACCCAGCTCGGCGTAAGCGCCTAAGTATAGTGTTCCACGGGACGCTAGCCGAGAGGCTAGTCTCTCAAGCCTCCTAGAAACCTCGCTAACACTAAGCGCTTGTAACGCCCTATACTTGAGCCCCTGGGGGAGAGCAACTAGCTCCTCGAGGTCCCGATCCTCCCCCATCTCCGCCAAGGCGTAGTCCAGTAAATGGATATGCGCATTACACAGAGCCGGCATTATGACCGCTGGGATTCTCCGAGCACCTGGGGGACAGCCAGGAGAGAAACCAGCTATACCTTCCTCATCAACCTCTATACATGGAGCCCTAACTAGGTCAAAACCATGACCGCTGGGGATAAACGCATAGGCTAGCTCGACGAATAAGCGGCTACTCAATGAAAACCGTTTCCCCGCTAAACCTCGCCTCCTCCAGAGCCTTTATGCGGCGAGCAAGCTTTATAGCAGCCTCTACAGCCCTCCTAGCATAGTCATCAACTCTCTCCAAGGCTTGCATCCTGTTCATACCGGGGCCTGATATGCCGAGAGTTACTGGTTTACCAAACCTCTCCGCGAGATCAACCAGTTTCCTAGCCACCTGGTGAGCTATGACCTCGTCATGCTTGGTTGCACCAGTAATAATAGCCCCGAGAGCAACCACAGCATCTACATCGTCTTTGCGTAACAGCTTCTCAACCAGTAAGGGGATATCATAAGCCCCAGGCGCCTTAACCACGTAGGCGACCACTGCACCAAGGAACTTCGCGTGACTTATTGCACGCTGCAACATAAGGTACGTAACATCGTAGTTGAACTCAGACACGACAATGCCAAGCCTAATAGGCTCCGACAAGCCTCCTTGCCCCCGAGAAGGCGTTAGTACCCCTCTTAGACTAAATAAATATATTATACCTCGTCTTCTATCGATTCTCCTCGCTCATTTTCTAGTATAACCTGATGCACCAAGCACATATGGTGACGCTAGAATAGCTCGTCCTTACCGAAGAGATGGGCAGAAGCTACTATAGTTAGCATAGGAGTAGTAGAGCTTTGATAGCTTAGTTCGTAGCGCTCTCAGCCCTAGTTTAGGGAGCTATGGGTCCTGCATCTGGGTATCCCTGTCTTCTCCCTGTACCTGCGCGTCTTGTTAGCTCCTCGGGGTTTCGGAGAATTAGGTAGAGGTTCTCAGCGTGCTTCCTCGCCCGGTCAATAGCTATTCTATAGAGTTCTTTCTCGTCGCCTGACTCGTCCTCGTGCACTGTTACATCTATTATGTGCCTATCTAGTTCTAGTTCTACTAGCTGTATTGCTAGGGAGTATACGGCGTAGCTTATCTTGTCTGTGAGGGTTTTCCCCACCCATCCGAACACCATGCCGGCTTCGCAGCCCTGCTCGGTCATGAGCTTCTTTATAGCTATGGGTATATCCTTGATACCTGGCACGGTTCTTCTGATAATCACTGCGTCCGGCATAAGGACTTGCAACGTCTCTATAGCGTGCTTGGCCATGTCTACTCTAGCAAAGGTTGTATCTACAATACAGATTCTCGTCAAGCTTCTCTACCTCTTCTATTATCTTGCTCCCCTCGAGTAGTACGAGGCCCTTTTCCTCTGCTATTTTTCTCGCCTTATCCACGCTTAGCGCTGTTCCCTTATCAAGCATCTCGACAATAACGGTCGAGGGTGTTAGCCCCGCTAGCATCGCGAGGTGGAGTGAGAGCTCGGTGTGGCCCCTTCTCTCGCCCAGAGTCCTCCCTAGGAGTACTGGTACGTGCCCTGGCGCGACAAAGTTCTCATAAAAATACCTCTTAGCCTCCTCGGTATCGCCTCTGATTAGGAATCCAAGCACCTTGTCAAGCTCTCTTATTGTGAGGGCTCGGTCCTTGTCACGAATCCCTGTCTCGGCTCTAGCGCTGTTAACCCATATGGAGAAGGCTGGTTTATCCCCGTAGCCTAGCGTACGCCTGGTGAGCGGGGATAGCTCTGGAATAGACTCGTATATTTCATGCGCGTATCTTAGCCCAAGCCTTCTGCCAGCTAGTAGGGGCATGGAGTAGCATATTAGTCCTCCAGCGAGTGTGCGCATCTCGTAAACGGTGTCAGCTGTTACAAATGATGCGTGGATGACGTAATCCACTTCGTTCTCTCTCCTATAATCATCGTGTATTAGAACGGGGTCCCCTCTACGAAACGCCCTAATAGCCTCCTCAAGCAAATAATCCATTTCTAAGCGCCTCCCCCTTAGGGGAAACTTCTTGCGGCAAAGAGGGCATAGGCCAAGGGTGCCTCGGTGTCTGCGAGTCCTAGACAAGAGCTCTGCTCCTTAAACGCTTAGCCCCTTCACAGCCCTTTCTATCTCTTTTGATAGGCAGGTCTGAATGGGGGGCTCTCTTAGGACTGGTTCGCAGCACTTATCCAGTACACTGTATACTATGTGCACGCATTGGCCGCACGGGCAGAGTTCGGTGCATTTAAGGACTAGTTTTGGTGACTCATTTCTATTCCTAAACCCGGTTCCCCCGTAATCGTTCACTATGCTTACACCAGCCCCAAAGATATACGGGGTTATTGTTGCGCGTAGCTCGTCGACGACACGTCGCCTTAATAGGCTATAGTTCAGCGAGCCCCCTCCCTCAACTAGTACGCTCTGGATACCGTACTGCTCGTAGAGTATCTGTAACGCTTCTCTTAGATTCACTTCGCTTCTAGGATCACTGGGTTCTCTTGACACTATTACATCAGCTCCTGTTTTTCTAATCATTGCTATTTTTTCCTCGTCATCGCTAGCCGTTACCACTATGACCTTGGGCCCGGGTTCACGGAATATACGTAGGCCTGGGGTGAGCCGGAGCCTACCATCAACAACAACCCGGTAGTACTTATTGGTACGTGGTTCTAGGCGCTTACGCAGAGTAGGGTTGTCAATGAGAACCGTGTTGGCTCCAACCATTACCGCTTCATGGGCGCCGCGAAGGAGCCTCAACCTAGCCAGGTCGTATGGGCAGCTTAGCTCGCTGAAACGAGTTGATGAGGCTATTCTCCCATCAATAGTCATTGTCGAGAATATTGTCACGTAGGGCCGTGGGCTCACTGGTGAACGCCTCCCCGACACCATCTAGCTAGGGAGGGCTTTTTTGGCCCTCTTTATGGTACCGCTCGTTCTCACAGGTATTATGATTGCTCTTTTCCCACCCACCTTGCGTATAATCCCCATCGCTGCCAGCACAACGTACTTGGTGTCGTGTGTGCATCGTATTACCCCAGCGGCTCTCTCCGGGTCATAGTATACGAGCTGAACCCCGCCAAGAGCCACTGATAATTGGCCACCGAGCCTCTCTATAGCACGTATTATTGCTTTCTCAACTTCTTGGGGCGAGGGCGGCTCATTGCCCTCATATACTATGTAGAAGGCGATGTATCTTCTCCTACGCTTGGCCCGAAGCTTTGAGAGGAAGTCCTCAGCGCGTATACTCCTAAGAGCGTGTAGAGCTGCCCTCGCTACTACCTTGTCGTGCTTCACTAGCCTCTCTACCACTCCCTCAAGCAAGGCTATTCTTTTCTCAAAGAGCTTCATACGCTTCGTGACCAGGTAGGCGTACAGCCCCACGGCTGTAGCGATAAGCAGTACTAGTAGTGATAACAGGTACTGAGCGTCCACGACGCCTACCCCTGGAGCCTCTTAGACGAGACTATTGACAAGGGGTAGCCGCTCAGAGCGAGCAAAGCTATGTTCTCTGGTACGCCGAATGATACTAGCAAGGCTCTTGCAGCCGCTGGGCTCCATAGCTCCCATCGGCTCCGGGCCCCACTAGTAACAATGATCATGGACTCGTACGCTGCTGCGCGTCGCGAGATTATCATAACGCCGCGTAGGCTTCTCCGGGGATCATCCCCGTATAGTAGTGGTAGGAGAACTATCTCTACACCTGCACCTCCCTCGCGGAGGAGGCGGGCCTGGCTCTTATCCATGTACCTAGCCATTCCCGGAGGTAGCTGTATGAGGGCTACGCGTGGGTCTCTTGCAGCGTGCCTAGCCACTTCAGCGCTCTTAGGCTTAACTACCACGAGGTCGTAGCGTGGACTAGCTCTTCTTATCATTTTCAGCGCCTTGCCCCAGTTATCTGACTCTATGGTTACACGTGTGTAAGCCTCTATACCAGCCTCTATGAATGGCTTTGCATACTCCTTTGCCTCCTGGGGATCCGGGTTATCTACAGCTACGCACCTATACCCCATGCGATGAGCTAGGTCTGCTACCTCGTATGCATCGCGTAGGCTTCTAGGTGCTATGTGTAAATCACATATTCTCAAACTAGGAGCCCCGCTTCACGGAGAATTTCCTCTGCTTTTCTCAGCCGTGGTGCGCCGCGTAGCTGGATAACCACGTGAACGACATCATCGCCGTCATGGAGCCTTATTTCTCCCATATACGCGTCCTGCTTGCTGAAACGTATGAACAGGCGGCCACTACGCTCATCGTAGCGTGACTCAAAGAGGGCTGATAGGATCCTCTTATCCTGCTCGTTGAGCATTTCTCCGAGCCCTTTTACAAACTCTTCCGCATCCCTACCCTCTAGGCGAGCCACAATACGCGTAATCGGGTTATTGTAATGACCTTCAAGAACTTTTCTCTCTATTTTTACCCTGTTTTTCAGACCATCAGGAACCAGGTTTAAAAGAGCCTTCTCAACCCTATCCGGATCCTCGGTCGCATGAGCATGCGCCGCTAACTCTACACGTACAATCCTTGTATAAGCCATGTACCGGACTCCTCCGGTAAAGGATACTCGGCGCCAAACCCTCTTAGAAAACCACGAGCCGCTAAAGTCGGCCGAGGCTCTCTACGGCCTTAGGTAGGGAAGTTAATTCCTCTTCTAGGTGCTCTCCAAAAAGATTGTCAAAGAGGTATTATTATTAGATCAAACGCTTCTAGACGCGTTGTCTGCGACGCCGAGAGGAGGCCTAATAACACCTAGCCCGTGTTATTGGAGATCCTCTTTATGATACTTTTCTCTTATCTCGTCAGGAGCTATTAGCCGTGCACCACGGTGAGCCTCGTGGCGCTTCTTGAGCTCGCGCTCTTTTTGCTTCTTCTTCCACTTATACTTATGAGTTCCCTTCAGCCCTCTTGTCTTGCGGAGACCGCGCATCTTCTTGCCAGCACTCGTTAAGCCTCTGAACACTCTTCCGCGGTTCTGTTTCTCACAGATCCACTTCAGTTCCTTATCCTTGCATACTGCGGGATGGTTTCTATCAACCAGTATGACCTCGTACCACTTGTACTCACCGTCTTCAGCAACGTAGTAGCTGTTCAGAACCTCCATATTAGGGTATTTCCTCGCAGCCCTTTCCTCGGCTATTAGCCTTGTTGACTTAGCTGGAGCATAGCCATAAACACCCATTCTCTTAGGCCTACGCCCCTTATTGGGTCTCGGCCTATTTAGCCCGCCTTTGCGCACTCGGACACGCACAACTATTATGCCTGGTTTAGCCTTGTAGCCTAGCGTGCGCGCTCTATCAATCCTGGTCGGCTTCTCGATTCTTACAACACTTGGTTGGCGACGCCACTCCATTAGTCTCTTCTTCCAGAGCTGTGCAAGCTCTGGTACCTCGTATCGCTGCTTCCACGTCTCACGAAGATAATGGTATAGCCCGTGAGCCATTAAGCTTCTCCCCGCTCACCACTATCGCGGCTGTGTCCCAGTGCTAGGGCTTACGCACCCCCTTAAAACACTATAGACCAGGGAAAGTTGCAGCAATATACCGGGCTCGTGCCCCTGTGATGAGTTGCCCGCATCACGGACAACCGTTGAGCGGATGAAGAAATGTGCGCCCCGGCTGAGCCTCTTTAGGAGGGTTCTTGGCTATCCTGCCCTTATGCTTTGTGCGCTGCAGCCGCGACTATCTTTATAACATCGTTATCCTGTAGCTCATAATCCTCTCCTATCCTTGTCTTAGTCTTAGCGTTTATAGCGTAGAGGAAGGTTTTACCCAGATCCGTGTGAACCATGTATGCTAGCTCACGGGCAGTCGTACCTTTTGGGACAAGGTAGGCGTCTGGGAGTACCCTGCCCCTACTGTCAGTAAACCTATGCACATCCTCGACGGGATACACCACGATCATTTCTAGTAGCTCGAAGAAAGTCTTGTTGATCACCTCCTGGACCCCGGTAGAGCCCCACTTTCTTAGGACGCGCTCCCTTATATAATCGAGGGCTTGCAGCTGTTTCTTATTGAGCCTCGACTCATCTATTATCTCGAAATCACTGTCCCCTGGTAGGTACTTTATTACACCAGCCCTAGCTGCTCTTCGAAGCGCTAGCTCCGCGGCAGCGCTTGTGGGTATAACAGGGTACTTAAGCTCCTTCCTAAGCCTCTTAATACCCTCCTCAGCACTCGGTAGATCAGCCTTATTAGCTGCTATTATCATTGGTTTTGCTAAGCGGAGGCCTTTCGCAAAGAGTCTAAGATCTTCCCTGCTCCAACTAGTTATAGGCTTCCTCGATAGATCCGCGTATTCTAGCGCCTTCTCGACATGGCGTCGCCTAATACTGAGCCCACTAAGTCGCTGAGCCAATGCCTCGACGACGTTCTGCCCTGTTGTAGATACTTTCATCGCGAAGCGATCCCAGTCGTTGAGGATTATGCCATATATCCATTCCTCTATCTCGTTCTCAAGCCACTTGACCTCTTCCACTGGGTCATATGTTCCCGGGGGCACCGGGTTACCCTGTGCATCAGTTGAGCCGGATGCATCAACAATCAATACAATGGCATCAGCTCTCCTAATAGAGTCGAGGAACTTATTGCCTAAGCCCTTACCCTCATGAGCACCTGGTATTAGTCCGGGGGTGTCGATGAGCTTTACTGGGATGAACCTCCAACCATCAATACAATAACCTGTTGCTGGGTCGCATCTCGGGAGGCCTAGCTCGACGTGAACGCATCGTTTACGCACATAGCCTATTCCGGTACTCGGCTCCAGGGTGACGAAAGGCCTATCACCCAGCTCGACGGATGCAAGCGTAGCTGCCGCGAAGAATGTTGATTTCCCAACGTTTGTTTTTCCCACTAGGCCAGCTAGTCTTTCTGGGGGAGGCAATGGTGCACCCCTTTTTCCTCTTCACCGAGTCCCTAGACTGCACGTTACTCGTTAATAAGCTAGGCAATTACTAGTAGTCGGTATTGGTAACGGCTCTGTAACCTGGTTTAAAAAAGAGTTGTTTCCGCCCATCATCCTATTAGGAACAAGATGCGGGGACAAAGATCAGAGTGCTGCTCATAGCTGGCTAATACTCGCCCACTATCTCGTCTTCGCTGAAGAACACCTTGTACTCTCTCTCGAAGGACTCCTTGCTATCACTTGCATGTATTACGTTAGCGCCTATATCTAGTGCATAATCGCCTCGAATAGTCCCAGGCGGTGCTCTTCTCCCATCGGTAGGCCCTATCATTAGTCTCACAACATCTATGGCGCTATCACCCTCGAGGATCATTGCTACAACAGGGCCGCTTGTAACAAAGTTCACAAGCTCCTCGAAGAACGGCTTTCCTTTATGAACCTCGTATAGTTTCTCCGCCTCCTCCCGGCTCAACCACTTCATTTTAAGAGCACGTATCTTCAACCCTTTTCTCTCAAACCGGGCTATTATGTCGCCTACAAGTCCTCTTTTCACGCCATCCGGTTTTATCATTACAAATGTCTTCTCAACCGCCATTGCCCCTCCCTCCAGGTTTCTCCAAGCACCGGGGAAGCTAACAGAGACTGGGAGTTGTAAACTCTTATGCTCCGGAAATGACTAGTTTTTCTCATGTTTTTGTAGAAGCTGATTTTAGGCTAGTATGATAGCATTAGTAGCGGGAAGGAGGGCCGTGATAGTCGGTGTCGTCGGACTAGGGCGCATGGGCTCGGCTATTGCTAGGAGGCTTGCAGAGAAGGAGTTCAGCCTGGTTCTCTGGACCCGTGATAAGAAGAAGCTTGAGGTGCTTGCAAAGGAGACTGGTGGCGAGATCGCTTCGTCTCCGAAAGAGGTTGCTGAAAAGGCTGATTATACCCACATAGTTGTTAGCGATGATCATGCTCTCTATGAGGTCGTTGCAGGGGTTGGAGGCGTCTTAGCGAGCAACGAGCCAACGGTCATAATTAATCACGTTACCTGCACCATTAGGGCATCGTTGAGCGTCGCGAGGATAGCGTCTTTGCATATGTTTAGCTATGTCGAGGCACCGATCATAGGCGGTCCTAGCGCCGTTAGACGCGGTGAGGCTATCATACCCTGCAGTAGCGATGATAAAGAACTATGTGAAGCAGAGACCCTGCTCTCGCTCGGAGACGTTATTTATCTTGGTCGCCCACCCAAGGCCCTTGCAGCGAAGCTTGGGTTCAACCATGTTTTTCTAAGCATAGTAACCGCGTTAGCAGATGCATTTAGCCTAGTCGAAGCCTATGGCATTGAGTGGGAGAACTACGTTAACCTAGTGCTCTCAAAGACCTGGATCAAACAAGTTATAGAAAGGTATGGGGATAGGCTACGCCTAGGTAGTAAGGCTAGCTTCGTAGCGAGACTAGCTGGGAAAGATGCCAGGTACGCTGCCGAGGCGCTAGCCGAGCTGGGGCTTGATGCGAGTCTCGCAGCAGCAGTAGCCAATCATTACGCCGCCATGGTGCGCGAAGGCTACGGGGATGCTGATTACCCCTCTATCGCCGACTTCTTTGCAATGATGGGGCGCAGGCTTAGGGAGAGAAAAACAGAGCCCTGAAGCCCCTCTACATAGGTGCGCCGCGGGCAATGCTCGGCGATAGCGTACTAGGCCTAGCCGCTATAATAGCGACGACGCTGTCATGGAGCCTAGCCCCTGTTTTTGTGAGCAGAGCGGCTCGGCGAAAAGGGAACATGAGTCCTTTGGTGTTTAATGCTGCGCGGATGCTCTTCGCAATGATTATACTGGTTCCCATGGCCTATCTACTAGAGGGTTTCCCCCTTGACACGCCCTGGTTTAGCCTACGTTTTGAGCTAGGTGTGTGGATTGGCGGGGTTTTTAGCACGGTTATTGGAGACACGCTCTTCGTCTACAGTGTTAGCGTTGTGGGCGCGAGCATAGCTTTACCAATATCCTATCTTTTCGTCATATGGAGCGCCTTGTATGATTACCTTAGGGGGGTTGTGGGCGGCAAGGTACTAGTAGCCGCGGGGTTGGCTTTTATCGGTGTGTGGCTCGTCTCCCGTAGTGCGCGTAACGATGCTAAGGATGAACAGGCCAAGAATGCCACCTTACCCATAATGGCTGCGATAGGCACGTCCCTTGTGTGGGCCGTTAGCATGTACGCGTATAAGGCCGCTATGAGTGTTAGTGGCGAGTACTCGGTGGCTGCCGCCCGCTCGGTAGCGACAGTAGCTATACTGTTGCCCTATGTTCTCCGCGTAAAAGAGCTAGAGGGTGTTCTTATCGATACATTCATAAGCTCCTTCTTTGGCTATTTCTTCGGGACAGTGACTTTCCTCGTAGCACTAGGACTCCTGCCAGCAAGCATTGTTGGCGTAGGGATTGCTTTGACGCCGTTCGTTACACAGCTATTATCGATACCATTGGCGCGTGAAAAAGTGGGAGCAGAGACGATTATAGGCGGCATAGTATTGGCCATCGCTATAGCGCTTACACAGCTACGTTGATGCACAGAGAAGAGGAGTTGCTCTGCGAAGAGTAAAACCCGTGCCCCTTGGCACCATTATTGTATAAGGATTTTTGGCTCGACTAGTGGCGGAGAGGTGTGTACTTCTTTGTCCATTTTAGTTTTCGCGGATCCCTCTTCATCTTCCATAGTTTGAAGCACTTGCTGCTACAGAACCAGAGCACTGTCCCGTCGTTTTTTACGTACATGAGCCCCGTGCCTGGCTCTATTTCGCGGCCACAGTATGCACACGTGTGCACTATGGGCATGTCTTATTACCTCCTCCTACCTAGCTTGCGTGCCTCGCGTTCGGTCTCACGCAGTATAACTATGTCCCCGAGCCTGACTGGGCCGAGGACGTTACGCGTAAGTACTCTGCCTTTATCTCTTCCCTCCAGCACTCTTACACGCACCTGTATAACCTCGCCGTGGACCCCCGTACGCCCTATTATCTGTATAACCTCGGCAGGGAACCCTATCTCCTCTATTATGTTGAAGTTCTTTTGCCCTGCGCTCTTCTGGCTCAAAGCGTACCCCAGCGAGACGAGTATCTACTGAGGCCTTTAAGAAGCTCACCCTAGTGCCTCTTGCAAAGGGGTTGGCTCAGGGGTGCGTGAGCTAGCGGAGAAGCTTATCGAGGAAACGAGGCTGAGTTCCCTGAAGCGGTTCCTAACAACCCCTAGGCGTGTATTAGCGGTCTTGTACGCATATACTATTTGTAGCAGGCTGGAGGACTGCGTGCTAGAGGCTAGCATAGCCTCCGCGCTCTACGTAGAGGCTCTAATGGAGAATGACAGGCTGGATACTAGTTGGCTCCCGAGCCACATCCGTGTACACGTGGAGAGAGCGCTAAGCGATGCAGAGGATGCCGCGCTTCGCGCACCTTCCTCGCTTTATGCACAAATAGGTCTCGACGCGGATTTGTTAGCAAGAATAGGCGCCCTATCCATGCTAGCTACTAGGGGGCTGGGCGCGGATAATTTGAGGGACTTATTAGCAAAGTTTGCCGAGTCTCTGAGCTATGCCTATGCAGCCGACTACATCGTGTACACGAAGCCAGCCAAGTCCCTCGTGCAGATCCTAAGACCACACACAATAGCTATGGCTAAGTGGCTCGTAGAGGAATTATCATTACTTGGCATCGATTCCTCGATCAAGGCGGAGCGGTCGGCTGGAGGGCTTGTAGCATATATCGATATCCGTAGCTGCCTCGGGGCCCGTGCATCGAAGCTCGTATCCGTGAAACCTAGTAGCAACTGTGTCATCTTCAAACTAGATTACGAATGCATACTGGGCAATATGGGGTACAAAATATGTATACCGGAGACAACCAGGACTAGGTGAAATAAACCAAGGAACTCGTCACAAAAATTTCAGGCTTATAGAGGTTTATGGATTGGAGTACCTAGGTTAGCTAGTGGCCGCCTTGGTTTTTAGCTCGTTAACAGCCTTCGCTATCTCATCAACCAGGTCCTTGGCCTCACCAGGGTCAATGATGCAGGCACTGGCCGCCGCTACCTCTATGCCAGCTGCTTCACCTAGCCTCTTCTTGCTAGGCACGTAGACGTATGGCACCTTTTTCTCCTCGCATAGGAGTGGTAGGTGCGCCACTATTTCTGGGGGGTCAACATCCTCTGCAATAAGTACTAGTTTTGCCAATCCTCTCTCAACACACTTTGTTGTCTCATTTGTCCCTTTCTTTATCTTCCCAGTCTTCCTCGCAATTTCTAGTGCTTTGTACGCTTTCTCAGCTAGTTCCTCTGGTACCTCGAATCTAACATAGAAGGGCTTGCTCATGGCTCATCCTCCTCCCGGGGCCGGTCGTCGCCCCTCCTCTAGTGATGCTAGCTCCTTCCTAGGGGTATAGAAAGCTAGCGCAAAACGAGGGGCCTACTCGTGGGAGAATATGGCTACAACTCTGCGCACATTGCCTCTCTCATCGCCTTCGATGGCGTCTATTCGCGCAAACCCTATTCTAACCAATTGCACTAGCTCATCTCTTCTAAGACTCTTAGCAGCCTCCTCAGCTAGGCCCATTTTATGGTAGAGATCTAGGCCTTCTGGGACAACCAGCTCTATCGGGATAGAGCCCCCTGCTAGAACCCACTGGATTATCGGAGCCCCATGCTTCCTAGCCTCTTCAAGACCTTGGCTGTGGTAACGAGCCTTTATCTCATTGACTCCTATACTTGTAATCTCTACGTTGAAGGCCTCCATTAGCCGCACTATCTTTGCTCCTCTCAACAAGTCTAGGTCGGATCTAGAGACGTATATGGTGGTGGAGGGCCCTGGGACGGTTATTGTTCTCGAACCAAGCCTTCCATTGGGATGATAAGGTATCTCGAACGATTTTTCACCCCATGGGATACCCTCTACGAGCATTGGAACAGGGTCGAGGACTACCATTATTCTTCTCGCCATTGGGTCTATTATTGAGCGATTAATGGCTGCTAGGTTGGTGAAGCTTATGCTGGCATCGGTGTACTTGACACCTACTTCGAGGATTAGTTTCCTAATCGCCTCGGCTGTGAAGCCTCTACGCCTAAGCCCCGCTATTGTAGCGAATCTCGGATCATCTATTCCACTAGCCGTGCCTGCTTCATAGAGCTTCTTTAGAGTCGACTTACTCATTATGAAGCCTTCAAGCTTTAGTCTACCAAAATGTATAACCTCTGGGTACTTCCAGCCAAGGCATTCATAGACGTATTTTTGCTTCTCTGTATTCTGCATGTGCTCTTTTGCCCTAAGTATATGAGTGACCCCCAGTAGGTGATCATCCACGCCTGCTGCGAGGTTATAAGTGGGCCACACTACGTACTTGTCACCAACTATTGGGTGAGGATGCTTACCCGTATCAATTATCCTGAAAGCCACCCAGTCCCTTATACTGGGATCCGGGTGGTTGGGGTCTGTCTTGACTCTTAGGACAGCTTCCCCTTCTGAAAACACGCCTTCAAGCATCTTCTCCCATAGATCAAGGTTCTCTTCAACACTTCTAAGCCTTGGCGGGTATTTTTCTAGCATCCCCTTATTCCTATACTCTCTGTACTCGTGGCCCGGCCTGTCATCTATATAAGCGCACCCGTTCTCTATGAGCCTCCTAGCTATATCGTAGTAGATGGGCATTCTCAGGCTCTGAATATATTCCTCGTCCCACTTGATCCCGAGCCATTCTAGGTCGCGGCGGATAAGCTCATAGGCTTCGGGTAGAGGTGTCTTTGTCCTCGGATCAGTATCCTCGAATCTCAGTATGAACTTGCCCTTGTACATGACCTTGTACTCATAGCTAAGAATAGCTGGCCTAGCATTGCCCAGATGGATAGCAAAGTCGGGGTTAGGGGCGAAGCGTGTAACAACCCTGCCCTCGGCAGCGCCTGGAAGGGGTGGAAGAGTCTTCTCCTTCTCTTCTCGCTTCTTCCTAGTTTCAAGAACCCAGCTATACTCTTCTTCGAGGAGGCGTTTCTGCTCCTCTAATGGGAGACTATTTACCTCTCTCACAGCCTCCGCTACTATTCGCGCCACATCGCGCGCATAAGGTCTTAGATCAGGGCGAGCCGCCATCACCTTGCCCATTACCGGGCCGGTTGCTGCTCTTCCACCGTGCTCCACTGCGTTGAGAAGCGCGTAGGCTTTTGCGAGCCGTTTTACCTCATTTTCGTCGAACCCTGATATTATGGACCACCTCCTCAGGGGCTATGAAGACTATGTCCTCCTCCCGTTCACCCGTAGGCGATGAGTAAATGTATACCACGATCCCAGGCACATGGGTCTTTACTCGTCTCATTTCTCTCTTCCGTGTCAGTACATAGCCTATTGTATCCCATCTCTTCACCTTTACTCCTTCGCAAATCTCTAGAGAAACCCTTATCCCCTCAACGGGTATAGGCTCTATAGGGCTTCCAGGGGGGACATATAAGCCGTTGGCATAGTCTATGGGTAGGAGGATTGCAAACCCCCGGACTACCCGCTTCTCCACGAGATCGATGAAATCCATGGAGGAGCCATAGATGCGCTTACCTAGGCA